>JANODD010000073.1:0-90891 GCA_031412515.1 Planctomycetia bacterium
CAGGAACTTATTGACCATGACTTGGTCGCCTACCAAGCACCGCTGGTTCAAGTGATGTCGTTACCGGCAAGCGAGCAAGCTCATTCAATAGCATCCCTTACCGACCAAGCAACTCAAGCTGCCGATGCAGCAGATCTTCAGTTGCTGATTGCAGCCTTGGCACAAAGAGCCTCGGTCGCTCGAAAGGAAGTGTAGAAGCATGAAAGCATCATTATGGGCTGAGATCCGTCGCTTGCATGAAATCGAAAAGCGGACGGGCCGAGAAATTGCAGAGCAGCTTGGATGTTCACGTTACTTAGTCAATCGTGCGTTGAGCATGAATGAACCACCCTTGAGAACGGTGCCCATACCACGCAATAAACTCATCGACCCACACAAGCCGCGTATCGCAAAAATTCTCGATAGATACCCGACTCTTTCTGCGATACGCATCCTTGAAAAGATCTCGAAGGACGAGGATGGCGTGCCTGGTTACCGAGGTGGAATTACACAGTTGCGAAGCTATCTACGTAACATACGCCCGAAGAAACAGCGAGTTTATCAAGACGCTCACTATGACTGTGGTGAAGCGATGCAAATCGACTGGGGTGATGTCGGACCGATCCGAATTGGCAATGCAGCTCGCAAGGTCTCCGTCTTTGTGGCGGTGCTCTGTTACTCAAAGATGATTTATATCGAGTTCACACTATCGCAGCGTAAGAGCGAATTCTACCGCTGTATCGTGAATGCACTTCAGTTCTTCGGCGGTTCGCCTAAGAAAATCATCTTCGACAATCTCAAAGCCGCTGTAATCAGCGGCTCTGGTCGCAGCGCCGTCCTCCATCCCGAATTCGCGGCCCTGTGCGGCTATTACTACTTGGAACCTGTGGCTTGCCAAGCTCGCGATCCGGAGTCGAAAGGGTTGGTTGAAAACACGGTTCGATATGTCAAGCGAAATGCTTTAGCGGGCCGAGAGGATGAACTCCAAACTTGGAATGACTATCAGTACTTGGCCGTGCACTGGCGAGATTCGATTGCCAACGTTCGAGTTCATGATCGTTTGGGCGAGAAACCCATCGTGCGTTTCGAAGTGGAAAAGCAGTGTTTGAAACCTCTTCCATCGATAGCCTATCAGACCGATGAAATACTGATGACCGAAGTCCGCACGACGGCGCAGATCGAATTCGATAGCAATCGTTATACAGTTCCTCCGCGCTTGGCCCGTAAGACAGTAACGCTGCTGGTAAGTTCCACCGCGATCCGTGTTCTCCATCAAGGTGAGCAAGTTGTCTGTCATCGACGTTCGTATGGCAAGCGTGAAACGATTGCCGATCCTCAGCACCAATTGGAAGCCCTTCAGTTGCGTCGCAAGCAAAGTGCCTCTGAATTGGAATTAAACTTTATGGCTCTTGGCGAAGATGCGCGAGCGTTTCAATTGGCCCTTGCCAAGCTTCCTGTGCGAGCCTCGGTTCACCTGAAGCGAATCGTTCAGTTGGTTCATCTCTATGGCCGCAACGATGTTCTCAAGGCGATGCGAGCTGCACTGGAGTATAAGACCATCGACGCCGCTTACGTCGAGAGCCTTGTCGTTCAAGCCAGGCGCAAAGCATCGCTTCCATCGCCGACGATGATCCAGCCCAAGCGCAAAGAACTAATCCAATTGGAACTTGATCTTCCTGACCCAGGCCGATACGACCGATTCACCGACGAGGACAACCATGAGCAAAGCTAAACATGATCAACTCTACCAAGATCTTATCGATCTGAAACTAAACCACATTGCAGAACACTATCGCGAAGTGCTTGACGATGCAGCTCGCAAGAACAGTCCAATGCTTGATGTATTGATACAACTGGTTAGTTGCCAGTTGGCAGCCAGGCGCGATAGCGCGCTGGCCCGACGAGTGCGTATGGCTCACTTACCCACGATGAAAACACTGGCCGAATATGACTTCACATTCCCCAAACGCATTGCCAAACAAAAGATCTTGCGGCTATTCGATCTTCAGTTCATTGACACGTTCGGCTGCGCGGTTCTGATCGGCGCTACGGGGCTGGGCAAAACCCATCTCCTGACGGCCCTTGGCTACGTTGCCTGTGAGAAAGGAATCAGTGTTCGATTTACCCGAGCCATCGACATGATCAATGTTCTAACGACGGCCCATCATAATGGAACTTTAGAAAGGAAACTGAAAGAGTACGTTCGCCCTCAACTTCTTCTCCTCGATGAGCTGGGGTATCTTCCGATTGACAAACGCGGTGCGGATCTGATGTTCCAAGTCGTGGCATCCCGATATGAAACCGGTTCGATCGTAATATCGACCAACCGAGTCTTCAAAGAATGGGGCCAAATCTTCGACGTCGACAATACTCTCGCGACTGCCATGATCGACCGGCTGATGCATCACGGGGAGGCGATCCTAATCCAAGGAGACAGCTATCGAACAAAAGACGGAACCGAAGAATAATACCGCCCGCTCAGCTTGATTGACAATCGAACCATCGCTGGTTCTCTCGCGATGGTTTACTCTTCCAGCTTGCGCTCACAACCTAGCGAGTGCCTGATTCTTAAGCGAAGACGATCCGCTAACCCAGTACGCCACCTCGCTTACCTCTGATGCGCCAGCCCTCTGGTCGTCGGCAGGCGAGCGAGGCCAGTTCACGCGTCGTGTATGTACGTCTGACGACCTGCCCTCGCCCTGATTGCTGTACTACAGAGCTTCCGACCAAGACAGTCGCTCCTCTGTTCCCATGCAACCACCGAGTCGCGTAGGTCTGTTGGAAAACAGACGACGCATCGACGGCGATGTGGACGCTTCAGTTCAGTCATCTAGCACCAGCCAGACCATCGCGCAAGCAAGTGCTAGGGCAATCGAGCTACGCAACAATCCGAAACGTCTCTAACTCCGCAAAAAACACTGCGAAGAGCTGGGCAATTGTCCGAACACTAAATCAAAATCCGCCAATTTGAAAAAATGAACCCGTTGGCTTTGGCTCAATTTATACCGTTGGTCACATCCGTCTCCTGTTTTGTTTGCATTTGCTTGTTTGTCGCATTGACGCCGACGATTGCATTTGGGCAAGATATTGTGACAAAAGCAGAGCATGAGCTGGCTCCGCATCCGCAAAATGCGGTTCAGAATTCACTTTGCATTGGCTGCGAATCTGCGATTCCGCCGCGATTTTCTCGGGGGCTGATGGTAGTTGCGGATTTTCAACCGGGGCCGACAGAACCGTGCGCGCCGGAAAAAACAACTATCGCTGGTGTCCAACAATGGGGTACTGTTTGACCTGCTCGATATGGTGCAGTCTGATATTCAATTCGGCGCTGTGTTTGTGACCAATCAAGCTCACGTACTACGACCGCTCGGACCGGTGAGACCTACGGAACGCAGCGAAATCCGTCGCAAAATTATGCAAGCTCAAGTGCGCAGCGGCGGAAGTGTTGTCGATGGACTCAACAAGGCGATCGATTTGCTAAAAGACTTTCATTCGTCGGCGGAAAATCCGCGGCAACTCGCCTTGGTGCTACTGGTATCGAGGGCACCGACAGATTTAGTGAACATGAGTGCAACCATCGAAAAGATAAAACAAAATATTCCGGCGACTGAAGTCTACTTTGTAACCACGGTCGCGACTCCCTCTGTCGACAAACAATGGGAGACGTATGCGGATTCAATTCCCTCAGCGACGTTTCGAGCAGCTCAGACGCATCGCGAACTGCCGACGGCGCTAATGGAATGTTATCGGCAGCTTGGAGCTTTCGACCAGGCATACGCAGAAGAACTTGTAGCAATCAAGGCGGTCATTGAAAAGTGCTGCCGTGAAAAGACGGCGTTGTGCAAACTGGTGGACAACCTAAATCCTCCGACCGATTGTAAGCTGACCGATGAAAAGATCGAAAAGCTGATCGCGTGCATCAATGTTATCAGCAATCGACTCGATCACTTTGAAATCAACATTACCGATAGCGTTTCTCGAAAGCTGATGGAACAAGTTGAATCTCTAAAAGTCGAAATACTAAAGCTTCAGGATGGAACAGATAATCTAAAGATCGCCATCGCAAGTATTGAATCGCACTTAGTCAAGATTTGCGAAGATTGACAATATCCCCGGAGCTTTTATTGACATTGAGGCATTAGCCAAAGCGGTTGCAGGACGGATGCTCGGTTGGCTCTATTTTCTACTACTGCTCGCGTGCTGTGCGTTTGCCTGCATACTCTTTGTTGCCGTAATTAGTCGAAAAACCTATCAACATGTGAAGCATGGATATAAGCCAATTTACGAACCGACGTCGCAACCGACTCCATTAAAAACGTACTGATTCAAAAAGGGCGAGTTAGATGACTCTTCTGGAACAGCTGGTTGCCTATCTAAAAGCTGGCAAGCGAAAAGATTCGCCCGAGGTCGTTGTGTTACTTGCAACGATCAAATCACAGCAACCCGATCAGCTCGCGACAGCGGAGTCCATAGTGAGGGACTGGCCGCAGTCGGCCCTGGCTACCTTATCGCCCCAAACATTGGGAATCGGCACTTTAGGAATCGCTGGAGTCGCGGGGCTGCCCTATGCACCAGCAATACTGCAATGGCTTTCGAAAAACGTACAACTTCCGAACGTCACAAGCCCGTTTTTGATACTTATTGTCATTGCTTTGGTGGGTGCCATAGCGGGTGCATGCTACTCGCTTTACATCCATCGAGGACTAGTCTTGCCAGAGTTCACAAAAGACCAACACAAAATCCTGCTCACCCAACTTGGAATACTTAACGAAATCGGATTCGGGGCGTTGGCTGCCTCAACCTCAATTTGGACTTCGGTAATTGGACTTACATCCATACCGGGAGGTGATCCGCAGACCGTTGCGACCGTGGGGCCTGACGTTAATCTGCTTAGTTGGTCTGTAATTCTGGGTTCGCTTGTTTCAGGTTGGTTTGGTGCCCGTATGCGGTCTGCTCGACTAGATCAATCAATGTTGCAATCTGTACTCGCCGACGTTTCAGCACTCCCAGCGGGTTCGCAAGGATTGAAAACGCTGATCAAGTCGGCTCCAAGTGCAACGGTCGCTGCGCAGTTGGCGACAGGCAAAGAGATTATTGGGACACGTCCAAAAGCGTTAGAGTACGCAGAGGCAAAAAGGGCCAGCGAGTTGTGGAAGTTGCTTGACAGAAAGCGAGTTCAAGAAGAGTTGGGAGGCAAGGCGATCGGATTTAGAGCCGACGGTGCGGGCTTGACCGTTGGGATGTTGCGGGGGTTAAACTCGCTCGATCCAATCTTGGCGAACCTCATAATGGATTTCTCCTTAGTTGAAATCGCTCAAATTTCGGATGATGAATTTGCGGCGTTGGTTGGAAAAAAAGGGTTCGCTACACCAGAGGTAACACCACTCCTTCATGCCATACGGAAATCATCCTCACAGACCATGCATGTTTTGAGTCAATTGCCTTCAGATTGGGTTTGGCCAGGGAAGAATAGCTAGTCCTTATTAGAATTCTTCCGCCGCTACCACATACTATAGTTCTGGACAATACGACCGCAGTAGAGTTATAGGAATCGGCAAGTTTCATCGGTTCAGCGGTAAGGCATTTCACCATTCAATAAATCCGTCGTGCATGCATCACATTCAATCTCATTGCTCCGGAGAAGCAAACCAAGTGCTGAAACCAACGAGAATGTCGATGCCACGTTTTGACACATGGGTCGATGCAGGTAAACAGGCTGCGTTGCTTCATGCATGGCTGCTGGACGAAGATTCGACCTGGCTTTCCCAAGCGTTGGGTTTAGTTGTCGATATGGTCGGTCAAAGTTTCGGCGCCCAACGCTGCTTGTCAGGATGGTGCCTCGCAGAGGTCCCAGAGCAACTGTTTCAGCTTCGCAACGCTGCTGATGGATTGGCGATGGCGGTGGCGATGGCCTGCAAGAAGCGGGCGGCTGGAGCGCCGTCGAGGATGCGGTGGTCGAAAGTCAGACTTAGGGTCAGCGTCAGGCCGACCTTGAGACGTCCGTCGCGAACGACTGGCTCCTCGATGATACGACCGATTCCCAGAATCGATGCTTGCGGGAGGTTGAGTATCGGTGTGAAAGCGTCGATGCCAAACATACCTAGATTCGTGACGGTGAAAGTACCGCCGGTAAGATGCTCCTGTTTCAACTGTCCGGTACGTGCTAGCTGTATGAGTTGCCTGGTTTGCCCGGCGATTTCGATGAGCGTTAGGCGATCGGTATGACGCACGACCGGAGCTAATAAACCATCTGGCGTATCGATCGCCGTGGCAATGTGAATCTCTTTAAATTTGTAGATTCCTTCGCGGTACCAACAGGCATTTAACTCCGGGAACTCACGCAACGTTTGGGCTGCTAGTCCAATCAAAATATCGTTGTAGCTTGGGACCGTACCATGGCTAGCATCGAGCTTAAGTCTTTCGCGGAAGGATACAAGCGATTGTGCAACGACTTTCGTTGTTAGCGTAACAGGGGCAGCTTGATGAACTCCCGCCATCATTCGCTGCGCAATGACTCGGCGCAACTTGCTTGCAGGGACATGATGGCCAGGTACGGACGGTATCGGCTCCGCAAGCGTGTTTGCCACCTGCGGTCTTAACGGTGCAGTGATGACATCTCGTTCTCGAATTCGGCCCCCACGTCCTGTACCCATCAGGCGATTCCAATCGACTCCGAGTTCGCGCGCGCGTCGACGAGCGCGTGGCGTCGCAATCGGGGCCTTTGCGTTCTTGCGAATCGTCTGGTTGCGATCATGAGGAGTGGCAATTCGTCGGATATCTTCCGTAAGGACTCGTCCCGTCGGATCGGGTGTGAAGACAGCGCCTAGGTCTATACCGAGTTCGCGTGCCAATCGTCGCGCTGCGGGTCCCGCAACCCGCGGACTTGAAGGCAAAGTAGCAGCGGGAGAATCCGCTGATTCAGAACGCAAGCTTTCTGCGGCGGACGACGAAGTGGTCGATGAGTCGATGCGATGGACATGAACCGACGTGGGAGCCGGTTCCCCTTCAGCCAGAAGAAAGCCAATCACTTCGCCAACTTGGACGGTTGCTCCCGGCTGAGGTGCATCCGGTGGAATACACAAGTATCCCGAGTCAAAAGATTCGATCTCCTGCGCTGCCTTTTCGCCTTCCAGCAGAAAGATCATTTCACCGGCACGAACATATTCGCCAGGTGACTTGAGCCATTCGCCGAAAACGCCTTCCTCCATCGACCAACCAAGGCGAGGAATCGTGATTGAGTGTGACATTGCTATTCTCCCATTAGATCGCGAATAGCCTGCGCGACCTGTTCTACAACGGGCACGACCGCTCGTTCCAGTGTTGGCGCGTAGGGTGTTGGAGCGAACGCACCATGCAGTCGCTTGATGGGAGCATCCAGATCGTTGAATCCGGCGTCTGCCACATGAGCAGCAATCTCCGATGCGAAACCACATGGCCCGAAAGCTTCGTCGACAACTAGCAATCGACCCGTTTTGGCAACTGATTGCAAAACACTTTCGACATCCAAGGGTGAGACTGTGCGTGGGTCGATAATCTCCACCGAGATATTCTCTCCTGCAAGTTGCTCGGCTGCTTTCAATGCGTGCTGAACCATTAACGAGAGTGCGACCACGGTGACATCGGTTCCGGTTCGTGCGACTCGGGCCCTCCCAAAGGGAATCTCGTAGTGTCCAATCGGAACGGAGCCTTTGGTTTGCATCAGTTCGCGGTGTTCGAGGAACAGCACCGGATCATCGCTCCGCAGCGCGTACGCCATCAATCCTTTTGCGTCGTAGGGATTGGAGGGCAAGACAATTCGTAGGCCAGGAATATGCGCGTAGATCGAATGATACATGCCAGAGTGATGCGTGGCAGCCGAGTGCCCGACACCTCCGCAACCTCGCAACAAAACCGGCATCTTCAGTCGCCCGCTGCTCATGTATTGCATCTTGGCGATCTGATTGACGATTTCTCCAAACGAGTCATTGATAAAGTCAATGAACATGAAGTCGATGATCGGTCGCGTGCCGGTCATCGCTGCTCCGCAGGCTAGGCCCACGAATCCGCGTTCGCAGATCGGTGTATCGCAAAGTCGATCGCCGCCGTACTTGGCATGCAAACCAAGCGTCGTTGTAAAGTTACCGCCTCGGACGCCGATTCCTTCGCCCATCACGAATATTTTAGGGTCGGCTGCCATGGCTTGATCGAGGGCTTCGAGAGTGGCGGCGACGAACGTTATTGTCCTTGGTCCTTGGTCATTAGTCATTTGTCCTTGGTCAGTCGCGACTGATTGCCTAGGAGATGGGGAATAAATGTCTTGCGAGTAGACGTTGGCGGTCGCAGACGCAGGACTGGGAACAGGTGCGGATTCCGCCAAGGCACGAGCCTCCTGTGTTTGTTTGGCCACTTCTCGATCGATTTCGTCAAACGACGCTAGTACATCCTCCCCCAGTGACGAATGACCACTGGCCAGTGACCTCAATCTCACAATTGGACAGCGTTCTTTCCACGCTGCCACTTCTTCTTTGGTTCGGTAGGTAAAATCACCCATCCCTTCGGCGTGGGCTCGAGTGCGATACGTTTTGCATTCGATCAGCGTCGGGCCGCCGCCGCTTCTCGCGCGCGCGACGGCTTCTCCTGCCACTCGGTAGATTTCCATTACGTCATTCCCATCGACCGTGATACCAAGGATTCCGTAGGCGCTACCTCGCGATCCGACATTGGGATTGCCGCTTGAGTAGCAGAAGGGGACTTCGGTGGCGAACTGATTGTTCTCGCAGATGAACAGCACAGGTAGCTTCCAGATGCTGGCCATATTGAGCCCTTCATGAAAGGCCCCGTTGTTGACCGCCCCATCACCGAAGAAGGCCGCTGCAACGGTGCCGTTCTTGAGTATCTTCGAACTGTAACCGCCGCCGCACGCTTGTAGCAGACATGGTCCAACGATACCGCTGGTCCCCATCATGCCAATCTCAGGTGAAAACAAGTGCATGCTGCCGCCGCGTCCGCGCGAGCAGCCCGTCGATCGACCAAATAGCTCTGCCATCAGTTCGCTTGGCGGCATTCCCTTAGCGAGAGCATGACCATGTCCGCGATGTGTAGAGAAAATTGGATCACGCGCGGTGAGATGCGAGCAGACTCCGGTTGCAATAGCTTCCTGACCAACATACGTGTGACAGGCTCCGTGAATGAGTCCGCGCTGGTGACACCTCGCGAGTTCTTCTTCCGTTTGCCGAATAAGTTGCATCGTGCGATAGAGATGAAGCAGTAGTCCTTGGTCATTTGTCATTCGTCATTTGTCCTTGGTCATTTGTCCTTGGTCATTTGCTGTTGGGCCGATGGACTTGAGGGAGGCATTTAGCTGAGGGCCTAGTTTGTTGAGAATCACCTTAATGCGATCGATTTCGTCGACGGTCAACAATTTGCGTTGGTACGATCTTCGTAACCAATGTCGAGTCTCGTACAGCGATCCACGCGCGATGCAAACGAACCTACGGTTATCCTGGAATGATCCGCGACCGGTTCCTTCGGCGATGTTAGCTCCAATGCTATCCGCAGCTCGAATAAATTGTTTTCCTATCGTGTCGGTAGCCAATCGATCCCACTTTCGCACAGTTCCCCAGATCATATCCGCTAGTTCCTCCGCGAGCTTGTACACACGCAACTCTTCAAACGATCGCGATCCCATTCCAATCTCCCAATCTCCCAACCAACAACCAACAACCAACAACCAACAACCAACAACCAACAACCAATGACCAATGACCAATGACCAATGACCAATGACCAATGACCAATGACCAATGACTAATGACCACCTGGAGTCCCACCAGCGTTCATGGCCATATTTCCACCGTCCATCGGAATGATAGCCCCGGTGATCCACTCCGACGCATCGGACGCGAGCAAGACTGCCAGTCCCATGATGTCCTGAGGTTGTCCGAGTCGACCTATCGGGATCCCTTTCAGAAAGCGTGCCTCAAGCGTTGGGTCGGACTGCATTCTCGCCGTTAAACTCGGGTTCACCACTTGTGCCGGTGTTACGCAATTGACTCGTACGCCGCGATGGCTCCATTCGGTGCTCAATTCTCGTGTCATCTGGATGACGGCTCCCATCGCCATGCTGTAGGCGATATGTCCACGACCGAGCGCTGTTGAGCTAGCCAGCGAACCGATGTTCATGATCGAGCCGCGGCCTTGCGCCAGCATGCGCCGACCCGCCTCTTGGCACATCGCAAATCGGCCTACAACCAAATTCTGCAACACGCGATGTAGATCTGTGATCGTCAGTTCTTCAGGTTTGGCCAAGTGCCCGTCACCGGCAATATTTCCCAAAAAATCGACTCGGCCAAACTGAGTGTCGACCTGTTGAAATAGTTCAGCGATGGCTTCAGGCGACGAGACATCGGTTCCTGCTACGAGCGTCTTGCGTCCAATCGCCTGTATTTGAGTTGCGGTGGCTTCTGCACCTGATTGATTGCGATCCACCAAAACAAGATCCGCTCCGTGCTGGGCGAGCGCCAGTGCGGTGGCTCGACCGAGTCCTTGCGCAGCACCTGAAACGACGGCGACGCGGCCTGTGAGTGAAAACATAGAGTCCATCAAAAACCTTATTGAGAAGTGGGAGACGAAGTGGTTGAAGCTGTGTTGCGGATCACCAAGCATGTAAACAACGAGCCAGCCAATAGAATGATGGCCATCGACCAGAGTCCCATGAGTCCAAGTATGGAAGCTCCAAAGAAGCCGCCGATATTGGCTACGGAATTGATGAGCGCGATGCCCCCGGCTGCTGCAACTCCGGAGAGGAATACACTGGGAAGCGTCCAGAAAACGGGCAGCATGCTCATCATACCCGATTGCGCGAGACACAATCCGGCCATTGCAATCAGCGGGGTTGGCCCCCACGCGACCATTGCCCATCCAATCGCCGCAGCCAAGGCCGAACCAGCCAAGTGCCAACGCCGTTCTCCGGTTCGGTCGGAGCTAATTCCAACCAACGCCATGGCAACGATCGCACACAAATGCGGCAGCGCGGCGAGCAATCCGATCTGCACATTGGTAGCCCCCTGGTATTGCTCTTTGATCAATGTCGGAAAGTAAGCACCTCCTGCGTTGGTGCCGACCGCTACTGTAAAATAGATCGCAATCAGCAACCAGACGCGCGGCTGAAGCATCGCTTGCCAACGATCAGGCCCGTGTTTCTCGCGCCGAACACGATCTTCTTCGGCAAGATGATCGACCAACCAGCGACGTTGATCGTCGCGAAGCCATCGAGCGTCCTGCGGAGAGTCTTTCAAGTAGAACAGCACAGCGACACCGACTAGAGATGTTGGTAAGCCTTCCAATAGAAACAGCCATTGCCAACCATGCCATCCATTCATATCGTCAAAGTGATCCATGATCCAACCCGAAAGTGGATTCCCTAGCACATTTGACAAACCAATGGCGAGCATAAAGAAGGCAGTCATCTTGGCGCGCTGCCGATCGGGAAACCAGTAAGTGAGATAGAGAATGATCCCCGGAAAGAAGCCAGCCTCAGCAATCCCAAGCAGGATGCGCAGTGAATAAAACGTCCATATATCCGTTGCGAACATCGTAGCAGCGGAGATTAGTCCCCACGAGATCATGATCCTAGCGATCCACCGCCGTGCTCCGAAACGTTGCATCAGCAGATTACTCGGCACTTCGAACAGAAGGTACCCAAGATAGAACATCCCATAGCCAAGATCGAACGCGGCTTTGCTCAGCCCCAGATCGTCCTGCATCGCTAAGCGCGCAAAGCCAACATTAGCGCGATCGAGAATGTTCAGAACATACAGAAAGCAAATAAACGGCACGATCCGCCAAGCAACGATTCGAAGCGTGGAAGTAGCCAAGAGGGAATCGGCAGTAGTCATTAGCGATGGATTTTGCTCTTTACTCATCTTCGCTCGTCCCAAATGACCAATGATCAATGCCTAATACAACACAATCGCTCGCCCCGGACCGCCGTGACAATTGCGTACTTTCACAGCGGCAAACATAAAATAAGCTCCCTGTGCAGGGATCTTGTCGAGGTTTACCAAGAACTCGACGCCGACCATCTCACGACTCCCCAAGGCCCAATAGGTCATCAGCGCTCGTTTGGGGTCGACGCCACCCAGATCGGGTGCATCGCTTGCAACGCAGCGGATGCCCTTGGACTTGAGGTAGAGAATTGCATCGGGTCCGGGAGCAGGCCAAGCTTCGGCTTTGCCTTGCATCGGCTCAAGCCACATGCGAGTGTCAGCCGGTTGTGGTCGTAAATACGCGTCGGAGTAACCCGTGTGGAAAATGATTACATCGCCAGGTTGTAAGTCGCCCGCTTTTTGTTCAAAGGCCTTGATATGATCGACAGTGATCTCGGGTGATGCAGGCCATCGGACTTGCTGCGTTGATCCAACCAATGTCCGAACGTCAATCACCCGCGCCTCGCCGCAAGTCCATTCGATGGGCACTTGTTCGGTGGTCATGATGTTCGAACCACGTTTTCCATATCTCTTTTCATACTCATCAAGCCAGCCACGCACTTCCGGCGCGTAAGGAATCGGTTTATCGTCTGCGGGAAGTGCGTACGTCGGAGGGACGAGGTGTGTTCCTGTCATCGAATCCATAAAGTGTCCATGATGCCACATGTCGAGATACTCTGAGTAGAGAAAATCGATCTTTAGATAGACTTGGCGATGATTGCCCGTATCGATACCTGGTGAAGTCAATGGCAACTTCGGCGAAAGCGTGGGCGACAGATCGATCGCGCGCTTGTTGCGACACGATTCAATGAGACGTTTCGGCAGTTCGCCACCGACGACCGAGAACGCGCGACCTTCGCTATACGGCCCCAGTTCATGCTTGGGTGCGAGCAAGCAGTAGAACGCACCGGTCGATGGCAACTCACGAAGGTTCGTCGCTCCTTCCGTCCAGATCATGCCGTACTTGAGGCCAGCATAGTGTGTGGGCTCAGCCAGATCGGGCAGAGGCCCCATGCTCGCGCTATCGGTCCCCAGCGTGAGCACACCACGCTTACCGAGCATCTCCATGCAATCGGGATCCGGATCGGGATACCCGGGTGCCTTACGGTCGAGAATGTCGGCAATGAAGCGACGACCTTCTGGCAGCGGTCGGTAGTAGTGGTCGGAGTAATCGCTGCGGAACAACACGACATCACCAAAGCGGACCTGCCGATGCTGCTTTTCAAAACGCTCCACATGCTCGGGTCGAATTAGCGGACTCGTTCCCTTGGGCGCCTTGTCGAGTAGCTCACGCACATCGACGATACAGGCTTCGCCGCCGAACTGCCACGGCTCGATCTTGTCGGTGTAAGCCAGTCCAAGCGGTCCAGACTTCTCTCGGTTCAGTTCCGGCCGAGCAACCGAATGTGGCGGCACATCGAGCTGCGTTCCGGTATTGCCATCAATCAACAGCGTGTCGATGTTGTAAGCCGATTCAGGCCCAATCGTCCGTGAGTGGACGATTGCGAATCGCGGGAACGGGTGACTGGGCCAGGTACAAGGCAACTCCGGCGCGATGAGGAGCGAATGATCGACGAAGCGCGGCTCGTCCGCATTCGATGTCAGGAGGCTTCCAGAAAAGGCGAATGCAGCAACAATCAAAAGTAACCTAGGGAACTTTAAAAAGGTAACAGGCACACTCCGTGTGCCGTCCTCCATAAAAAAAGCTTTCTGATGTTTTGTTACGGCACGCTGAGTGTGCCTACTACTTTGATGGACAAGTTTCATCTGTTCACTCCTTCTGCGATGACTGGGTTGGTCGGCTTGCCAATGCCGTCGATTTCGATCGTTACAGTGTCGCCTAGCAGACTTATTTCTGTTGGTTTGAACACAAGTGCAATCTCTCTGTGGCCTCACGGGTCGATGTTTCGAATAAGGACGCGTTGCCGGGCTGTTTTAGATCGATATCGAAAGTCGGAATCATCTGCCGCATGCGTTCTCGTCCTTCGGAGCTAGCGAGCAGATGGGGCAGGCAAGTCTGGACGACTTCGAAGGCGACCATTGCCCCCCAGAACTGCATGGAGTGCTCGAACTGTTCGAAGATACGCGCTAGTTAATAATATTCGGTAATGGCTCGCCACGCAGAGCCATGACCGCGATGCGGGCCGCTGTTTCGCGCAACGTCCGCACCGACTTTGGACTCGCCGATGCGATGTGCGAAGCCACGATGACGTTTGGCAGCGACCGGAGCGGACTATCGGTCGGAATCGGCTCCGGGTCGCAGACATCAATCGCCGCCCCGGCCAGATGTCCTGATTGCAGCGCAGCGACGAGGGCCGCCGTGTCGACGAGATCGCCCCGAGCCAAATTGATGACCACAGATCCAGGCCTCATCCTCGCGATGGAAGTCGCGTTGAGCAGCTTTTTCGTCTGAGGAGTCGAAGGACAGTGCAGCGTCACGATGTCGGACTGAGCGAGCAGTTCATCCAGCGACACCGGTTCGCAACCGGTGTCGCGAACGACCTCGGGTGGAACGAAGGCGTCGAACACCAGCCGGCGACTCTTGAACGGACCCAGTCGCGCGGCAACTTCACGACCGATCCTTCCAAAACCAACGATTCCCACCGTTTGATCGCGCAGAGTTCGCAGTTGATCAAGAGGCGTCGCTCGCCCCCATTTTCCGTCGCGAACATGCAGCGTGTTCGGAACCACTTGTCGTGTGATGCCCAGTATAAATGCGAGCGTGTGATCAGCGACCTCGTCGATGCAGTAGTCTGGGATGTTGCAGACAGGAATGCCTCGCTCACGCGCCGCCTTCACATCGACGTTGTCGTAGCCAATGCCGTAGCGGACGATGACCTTCGCGCGCTGCATGGCTCCGATCACTTCGGCGTTGATCGGTGCGAATTGTGTGATGACTGCATCCGCATCGGCGGCAAGTCGCTTTAACGCCTCAACTTGCTTGTCATTGCCGCTCCGCAACTCGCCTCCTGCGGCGCGAATGAGCGACTCTTCGATATCGAGGGAGGGAAATGTATAGTCGGTAATTGAGACGATTGGCATGTAAAGTTCCCTACGACACATGAAAGCGTCGCTGTTGACGCCCATCTTATTGTCAGATAATCTATTCACTTGTGATTTCCCCTGCAATCCCTTTCGTGAGAATTTCGAGATGCAGACTCTTTGCCGTCCAAAATTGCGCGACCAGGTCGCCAATCAGATCCAGCAGTACATCGTCGCGGAGAAGCTTGGCCCAGGTGATCGGCTCCCGACGGAATCCAAGCTTGCAGAGACCTTTGGCATCAGTCGAATGAGTCTTCGCGAAGCCACGAAAGCATTGGAGTTTTTGGGAATCTTGGAATCGAAGGCTGGGGTTGGGCTAACCGTTAGGCGCATCGACATGGAACGGCTCACGGAACATTTGAGCTTTCATGCCGGCTTGCTGGAGGCCGATCCGCAGCAGCTCATCGACAGCCGCGTGATTTTGGAAACCGGTGTGCTGCCGCATGTTGTCCAGCGGATGAAAAAAGACCCGGCGATTGAAGCGGGTCTGCGCAAGATCGTCCGGCAGTTTGAGTCGGCACGCGACCTGAAGACTTTCATCGCGATTGATATTCAGTTCCACCGGTCGCTGCTCGAGGCAAGCGGACTGCAACCGCTCGTGGCGTTCGGCGATTTGCTGCACGTCTTTTTTCAGAGGTTTCGTGAGAGCGTGAAGAAAGCGGGCTGGAAAGAGGGAGTGGAGAGTCACCGCCGCCTACTTGATCACCTGGCCGCCAGCAATCTCGACAAAGCGACCGCAGAGCTGCGCAAGCACATCGAAAGCCACAAGGAACGATTGCCGTGATCCATGTGATTGCCACCATTGAACTCGCGCCGGGCACGCGTGACGCGTATTTGGCCGTGTTCCGCAAACTGATTACCGACGTCCGCGCTGGAGAAGGCTGCATTGAATACGGCCCTGCGATCGACTCGCAGACCGATCTGTCCAATCAAGCCAAAGTTGGACCTGACAAGGTCGTCGTCGTGGAAAAGTGGGAAGACCTCACCGCACTCAAGGCACACTCGGTTTCTCCGCACATGCAGGCGTACCGCATCAACGTCAAGGATTATGTGCGCAGCGTGCATTTGCTCGTGCTCGACCCGGCTGAATAAGTGAGTTTAATCAAGTAGTAATCGAGTTCCCGAACAGCCCTGAAGCCAGGCCTCACCCGAAGCCACAAGGACCGAATCTGATGCTTGTCCGAAAATTATTGCTTTTTGCCGCCTGCTTTGGCTTCGGTAGTGCCGTTTACGCAGCCGAGCCTTTTGAAGGCTTCCTGGAAAAGCACTGTCTTCGCTGTCATGGTCCTCAAAAGGAAGAGGGGGACGTTCGGATCGACCAACTCTCGCGCGATTTCAAGGCGGGCTTGGACAGCCATCGCTGGGCAGAAGCTCTCGAAAAGGTTAACAGTGGAGAAATGCCTCCGGAGACAGAGCCCCGGCCAACACAGGATGAGATCGCAACATTCATCACGAAACTCGATTCGTTGATCAAGGAAGGGCGTGCCTCGCGGATGGCGGCGCGGCCAGCAGTGGCGCATTATCTTCTGAGCCGGACGGAGTATCAAAACACGGTCTATGACCTGCTCGGCGTACACTATGATCCGACCAAGCCGGGGGAGCTAAACGAAGACACCCTCTGGCACGGCTTTGAGCGCATCGGGTCGGAGCTGTCGCTTTCGCCGTCGCATGTGGACCGCTATTACCGTGCCGCGGAGATCGTCCTCGACCGTGCCTTCCCCGCTGCGAGCGTGGAGCCTCTCAAAGTCCGCAAGACCGCTGCGGAGTTGTATCCCAGCGGCGGGAAGGACCAGCAGGCGGCGCTAGACAAGTTCGGCATCAAGCGACCGCTGCGTCGCGTCATCTACCCCGGTTCAGCCCCGGCGCCGGTCGCGTTATCACCAGGGTGGCTAGGAACAGGAATCGGTCCGAAACACAGTGGGCTCTACAAAGTCCGCATCAAGGCCAGCGGAATTCGCCCGCCCGGCGGTCAGCCGGCACACCTGCGCATCGGCGCAATTGGAGAAGCTGAAATGCCTCTCGGCGAAGGGCGCATCGGGTTTGACATTATCGCACCGGAGGACAGTCCGGAGGTCTATGAGGCGGAGTTGTCACTCGAGATGCCGAAGACGTTGGGCTTCAGCGTGGTGGCCAGCGATGAGGTGAAAGGATTGCACTTCCGTAGGTTGTTCGGCAGCACTATTTTCACGCATAGCAGCGAGGCATTACTGCTGACGTCTCCGGCGTTCCCGCAGTTGTTCGATGGCGAAGGGAACGGTCTCTACTCGCTGGTGCTCCTTGATTGGGTCGAATGGGAGGGGCCGCTGGTGTCCGAGGCAGAAAAATCCCGGCGCACGGAAGTTCTGCCGCCTGATGACGCCACGCCCGAGGTGGTGGCGGAGCATTTGCAACGCTTCGCCCAGCGCGCTTGGCGGCGGCCGGTGAAGAAGGAGGAGCTGGAGCGGTATTTGCAATCCTACCGCACCGAGCGCGAGGCGGGCGAGAAGATGGCCGATGCCTATCGGGTCGCACTGCATGGCGTGCTGACCTCCAGGCACTTCATCTACCTCGTCGAGGGCGACAAGGTGGCCCGCGAGCGGCTCACCGACTCGGAACTCGCCTCCAGGCTCTCGTATTTCCTTTGGAGTTCGATGCCCGACGACGGCCTCCTCACCGCGGCCAAAGGCGGCACGCTCAGCGGTGAAGGCCTTCAGAAAGAAGTGGACCGGATGCTCGCTGACGGCAAAGCCAACCGCTTCGTCGATGACTTTGCGCGGCAGTGGCTGCAACTGCACCGCGTGGGCATGTTCACGCCGGACAAAAAGCTCTACCCCGCCTACGACGCATGGCTTGAGGAAAGCATGCGCTCCGAGGTCATCGAGTTTTTCCGCGAACTGTTCGCAAAGAACCTGTCAGTGGATGAGTTCATCGATTCCGACTGGACGATGGCCAATGCCCGGCTGTGCGAGTTCTACGGACTGCAGGAGCCAAAGACGGGAGGGTTCCAGCGTGTTTCGCTCAGGCCCGAGGATCATCGCGGCGGTCTGCTGACGATGGGCGCGGTGCTCGGACTGACCTCAGACGGCACGCGTCATCGCCCAGTGCATCGCGGTGTCTGGCTCAGCGAAGTGGTTCTCGGTAAGACGCCTCCACCACCGCCGGCGAACGTTCCCGCCATTGAACCCAACCCGCCGCAGAACCCCAAGGCCACCCTGCGCGAAAAGATCGAGGCGCACCGCAACGACGCCAACTGCGCCGCCTGCCACGCGAAGATCGACCCGCTGGGACTCGCCTGGGACAACTACGATGCTATCGGCCAGTGGCGCACCCGTGAGAAGGTGGCGGCGGGAGTCGGCGAGGATCCCTTGATTGATCCCTCCGGATTGATGCCAGACGGACGTGCATTCAAGGATGCCACCGAGTTCAAACGGCTGCTGCTCGAGGACCGCGACAAGGTCGCCCGAGCCTTTATAGAACACCTTTGCACCTACGCCCTCCGCCGCGTGCTGACCGTGGATGATGAGGACGACCTCAAGATCATCCAGGCCGAAGCAAAGAAATCCAACTACCAAATCAAAGACATCGTCCGGGCCGTGGCGCTGTCGGAGCTGATGAGGAAACGATGAAGCTGTTAGCTGTTAGCTGTTAGCTGTTAGCATTTAGCATTTAGCATTTAGCAATGAGCTTTTGGCCAAACAATACGACTCGTTTAGCAGCAAATGAAGAACTTTCGGGACTTACAGATTTGGAACCGTTCGCATGGACTCACTCTTGAGATTTATCGGCTCACGCAGAGCTTTCCAAAAACAGAAAACTACGGCCTTGTCAGCCAAATGCGTCGGTCTTCTTCGTCGATTCCTACCAACATCGCGGAAGGGTGTGGAAGAAATACTGAGAGAGACTTCGCAAGGTTTCTCGATAATGCCATGGGTTCCGCATCCGAACTCGAATACCAACTCATCCTGGCTTACGACCTGCAATACATAACTCAAGACACTTACGAAAAGACGAATGCCGAACTTACTGAAATCAAACGCATGCTCAACGCATTCATTCAAAAGCTAAGAAACTAACTGCTAACTGCTAACCGCTAACCGCTAACCGCTAACCGCTAACTGCTAACTGCTAACTGCTAACCGCTAACTGCTAACTGCTAACTGCTAACTGCTAACTGCTAACCGCTAACTGCTAACTGCTAACTGCTAACTGCTAAAGGCTTCCCCATGAACTATCTCTCCCAATCCTGGCTGATCGACCGCCGACACGCGCTGCGCGCTTTGGGGACTTGCATCTCACTGCCCATGCTGGAATGCATGGTCCCGCTGCGGGCGGCTGAGGAACAAACCGCTACGCCTCGGCGCAGCGCCTTCATCTACCTCGCCAATGGCGTGCACTCGCTGAACTACCAAATCCTCAAAGAAGGCAAGGACTACCAGTTCTCGCGGTCGCTCAAGCCACTGGAGAAGCATCGCGATGTCATCACGCCCATCAGCGGGTTGCATCACCCAGGAGCCCTCGGCTACGACCACGGCTGCATCAACGTCTGGCTGACCGGCGGCAAGATGGGCCCCTCGGCCCGCAACACCATCTCCGTGGACCAGAAGATGGCCGAAATCACGGCTCCGCACACCCGTTACCCCTCGATGGATGTCGCCCTTACGGGGTCTTCGCTCGCCTGGACGGCGGATGGCGTGCGGCTGCCCGCGCTGCGTCGTTGCAGTGAGATCTTCGCGTCGATTTTTGAAGAGCCGAAAGGGGGCAAGGCGGCCCAAAGAAGGAACTTGCGTCGCAAGGGCAGCGTCCTCGACGCCAATCTCGACGAAGTGCGCCAGCTCGATAAAGACCTGGGGGCGGCGGACAAAGGACGTATGGAACAATACCTCACCTCTGTCCGTGAGGCAGAGATCCGCACGCGCCGGGCCGATGCGTGGCTCGACACGGCGCTGCCCGCCATCTCCGACGCCGATCGCAAGCGCACTGATCGCGACATCGCGCAAACCATGGCCGGCGACTACTTCCGCACCGTCTATGACCTCATGGTGCTCGCCTTCCAGACGGATGTGACCCGCGTGGCCACCTTCAGCCTCGGTGGCGAGGGCGATGCCTTTTCCATCCCCGAAATTGGCATCACCGAGTCTCGCCACCAGCTCAGCCACCACGGCGGCGATCCCGGCTACATGGAAAAGCTCACCAACTACGACACCTTTGCCATCGAGCAGTTCAGCTACTTCCTCACTCGGCTCGCGGAGACCAAGGACCTCGCTGGCAAGCCGCTTTTGGGTTCGACGATGGCGCTCTTCGGCAGCGGCATGTGCTACGGCCACAGCCATGGCAATGCCAACCTCCCGTTGGTGCTCGCCGGCGGCTCGGACCTGGGCCTGAAGCACGGAAGTCATCTCGACTTCAACAAGGACGCCAAAGGCTTCCAAGGCTACGCGCTCGGCGCGGACGGAACGCTCACCAGCGCGCATTACCAGCTCTGCAGCCGCCCCGTGAACACAGATGCCCACATGAGCAACCTACTTCTCCTCATGGCCCAGCGCATGGGCGTGGAGACCGACAAGTTTGGCGACAGCAATAAGGCGATCGCGATATGAAAACGATCTTTGTTCCTGGTTCTTGGTTCTTGGTTTCCCGTTCGTGGTTCAGGGTGCTTGTGTGTTCGCTCGTCGTTCAAACGACTGCTTTCCGCGAAGAACCAAACACGAAGAACCAAGTACCAGGAACCGGCGTAGCCGAGCCCTTCCGTCCCGAAGCCGGTAAGTTTCCCCCTTTGGAAAAGGCGAAAGCCTACCAGGGCCAACTCGTGTTCGTGGACCATGCCAACCGCCGCGGGAGCATCCGCGTGACCGGCGGAGAGTTGTTTCACTCAACGGCCCCGCACCCCTTTGCCATGCTCCCGTATGGCATCGTCCGCTATCACGGTGCGCCTGCGGATCTGCGGGATGTCCCGCTCGGCACTATGCTGCACGGTCGCTTTTATCTGCCGCCAGATCCCAAACTCTCCTCCGTACCGGTCATCACCACCGCCAGCCTCAAACCCAAAGACATCCTCACCCGACCCGCCGAGAACCACGCCATCCTGCTGGAGGACGAGCCCAGTTTCTGCCTCCGGGAGGGCAAAGTCTGGAAGTTGAAGGAGGTGGCGCTCAAGGGAAACAAACAAGGGATGATCGTTGCCAATCGTGAACCCAAGGCAGGCGGAGAGGGCAAGGAAGGCGAACAACAGATGAGCATAGATGCTGCCACACGGTTTTGGCGCGGTCGCGAACAGCTTGGGCTCGAGGACTTGATTGCCGAAGGCCTGTGGCCTGCCGACGGTAAGAAATCCCTCGGTGGCCAGGTTGTCCATCTGGGAATCGCTTGGAAACCGGATGGGCATTGGGAGCGACGTGTTGGCAATCGGATGCATATCTCAGACATCTGGTTGGATGAGACGGCGATGCAGCGTGCCGCCCAGCACCAGATCGAGGTGCATCGGGAGCTGATCCGGAGCCGCTGGATGCCCGCGTGGGTGGATGCCGTCGAGTATGGCAAGTTCGGCAGCGCCACAGTGACCGCGACCCTTTTCGGCGGCATGGACCCCTCCCTCTATGCCGATTTCCAGAAGGGCATCAATGGACAGGTCGCTGCGTCCGAAACGAATTTGAAGCATGAGTATGGTACGGTTCGGCAGTCCTTGGTGGCCAGCTCGGGCTCCATCCTGGAGGTGATGAAGCAGGACAAAGAGATCCCGCTGGGCAGCAGCGGTATCCAGATCCGAATCAAGGTGGACCAGATCATTGAGGGCATTCGTCCCGGGAGGATTGTCCGAATCCGTCCCATCAACTGGCCCGATGACGCGGTGCCGCGGGAGGAGTACACAGAGGGCCATTTGGAAGAACGCTTCCCGTCTCCGGACATCTTCCCGAAATACGGAGGAATAGGTTTGAATTGAATGAATTGAAGAAAACACAGAGTTGGCAGGTCATCGGAACCATAACGGTCACTTTGCTGGAAAGCAAGAGGAAGCCGATAAGTAGCTGGTATGATGTAGTGGTTGCGCCAATCCTTCCGTTTGTTTGAAAGGCGAAACTTTACAACGACTCTTTAACTTACGCAGCTCTATATATTGATTGTCGCATGACTGGAACTATGGAATCCAACTCTAGTGCAACTGAGCACTTGTCGACACCGAAGGCAGCTTACATTCATGTCCCCTTCTGCCACTCTCGTTGTCCCTACTGCAGTTTTACGGTCATCGCGAATCGAATCGACTTGGTGGATCGTTATGTCGAGGCCCTCACGCGCGAGCTAACTACGCTGGGACGTCCACACTCTGTCAACACGATCTTCATCGGTGGTGGAACACCGACAATGCTACCGCGCACAGCGATGGCGCGATTGTTAGACGAGATCCGCCGATGGCTTCCAATGGCTGACGATGGGGAATGGAGCATTGAAGCGAATCCGCGAGACGTCGATCGAGAGCTATGTCAACTTCTGCGAGATCACGGCCTCAATCGCATTAGTCTCGGGGGCCAATCGTTTGATACCGCCAAGCTAAAGATGCTCGGCCGCGATCACACCGGCGATCAACTTGCCAGCTCCATTGACATAGCGTCGCAGTGGTTTGATGAAGTTTCGGTTGACTTGATTTTCGGAGTGCCGGGTGAAGATATGCAAGTCTGGAAGTCGGACTTGCAAGCGGCTACATCGCGCGGTGTCAGCCATCTTTCCGCTTATGGCCTGACCTATGAAAAAGGCGCTCAATACTGGTCGCAGCTTCAGAAAGGCCAGATCGTCGCTGTCGGGGAAGACACCGAGCTGGAGATGTATCTTTATGCCATTGATACACTCGCTCAACACGGCATGAATCATTACGAAGTTTCGAATTTTGCCAGACCAGGCAGCGAGTGTCTCCACAACCAGACTTACTGGCAGGGCAATGCTTGGTTCGGCTTCGGACCCGGTGCTGCCGCTTATGTGGATGGCACACGCTCGGTCAATCACCGCAGCACGATAAAATACCTTCAGCGAATGGAGACCGGCCAGTCACCGGTCGCGGAGTCACAAGTTCTTGATTGGTCGACACGAACTCGCGAGCGATTTATCTTTGGGATGCGTCAATTGAAAGGAGTCGACTGGAGTGTGCTTGCCAACTCAGGCGAACCACAATCCTTAGAAGCCATTGCGAAGCAACTGCCCAAACATATCGCAATGGGATTCATCGAGTGGCATGAAGGAAGCATTCGCTTGACGCCCCAAGGGCTACCCATCAGCGACTCACTTTGGCTCGACTATTGGTGAGTGCTTTCCCACCGTAGGACGGTGCCTCCAGGCCCGTCTTCGACCGTCACACACGAGCGTTGGGCTTGCTTAATTCAGCAATAGTCGAATCCATTCACTGGTTGCCGCCTGATAGGCGGTCTTGCCACTCGCGTCTTGGTCGATTTGCTTTGCGCCGTGTTCAAGCAAGAGCTTAATGATCTTGTCCTGTTGCTCTGTTTCTATGTGCGATATGCGAATGGAGCTAATATGACAAAAATCGACTTGATCCATTGGAAACCATCTGCTTGTATCCCTGAATATTGTCGCCCAGTAGAACGGCGCCTCCAGGCCCGTCATAGCTTCAAACGTTGACGGGCTTGGAAGCCCGCCCTACGGCCTGCGCGCTAGGGACCGTTCTGATGCATCCGGTTTTTCACGAAACCAGCTACCTTCCTAAGAAAAATGTGTGCACAATCGCTACAGTCGTTGCGATCGTTGTGTCGAGTCAAGCTTGTTTTCGTTATGCTCGCGGCGGATTGGTAAAGCGGGATCTAGATTTGATTATCCACAAATCTACTCAAGCTCTACGAGTTCACACTGATGCTCGCTTCACAAAACGATTCAGCCGCTGGTCAGCCTAATTCTTCGACGCCAGAACCTGAAAAATGCTCGCTCTGGTTTCTGCTGATGATGCCCATCGGCCTGGGGCTGGTGCTAGGGATTGTGATTACTATTGTCCAGTCCCTGCGAGAAATCGATACTCGATCGATCTACCTCGGACTCGATGGAATGCGTTTTCCACTGGCGATGTTCGCGCTTACACTTGTAGCAGCCGTGATGTTGCTTGCATGGATTCGTCCGAAATTGAAAACCATGGTAGTGCTGACAACTCTGCTGGCGATCTTCGGTTTTACTTTCTACTGGACGATTCGCATTGAGAGCTTTTATGGGAACATGCTTCCTCGGCTAGCATGGCGTTGGTCACCGACAGCGGAACAAGAGATCACGACTTATCTGACTTCGTCCTCGGGAGCTACCAAAAAGCTTGTTGAGCGTAACGCAGTTTTTGCGCAGAAAGAATGCGACTTCCCTGGATTCCTAGGCGTACGCCGCGATGCTAAAGTTTCAGGCGTTGCATTATCGACCGATTGGCAGCAGACGCCGCCGAAGTTGCTTTGGCGACATCCTGTCGGGTTGGGCTGGTCCAGTTTTGCAATCGTTGGTGAAGCAGCCGTTAATCTCGAACAGCGCGGCGATTTAGAGTGCGTGGTGTGCTATGCACTGCAAACAGGCGAAGAGCTTTGGTGTCACGCTGAAAATTCTCGCTTCCAAGATGAACATGGCGACGGGCCCCGGTCAACGCCAACGGTTCATGCTGGTAAAGTTATCTCGATGGGTGCCAATGGTACGCTGACTTGTCTGGAGCTGACGACGGGCAAGCCGATTTGGGTGCGCGAAACGCTTTCGAGTCCAGAGCAACAAAATTTGTTGTGGGGCATGGCCGGTTCGCCCCTGGTCATCGACGACAAAGTCATCGTAACACCGGGCGCAGGAGAAGGTGCTTCAGCCATTTGTTACTCGTTGGAAACCGGCGAAGAGCAATGGCACAGCGGCGATGATCGAGCTGCTTATTCGTCACCGACCGTTTCAGAGATCTGCGACGAACGACAGATACTCAGTTTTAATGGAGCAGGATTGCGATCCTACGCAGTGAATGGAACTCCTCTTTGGCTGCACCCTTGGCTGACTCAGGGTGAATCGCAGCGAGTCAATGTTGCCCAGCCGGTCGTCTTGCCGGTTGACCCTGCCGTCTCAACAAAATCGACACGCGTGTTGATATCGTCTGGCTACGACAACGGCACGGCTTTGCTTGAGATTCAGCGAAGCGGTGAACAAATTAAAGTCGAAGAAGTTTGGTTGTCCAAGAACTTGAAATCAAAGATGTCGAACTTTGTCGTCTACGGTCAGCACATTTACGGGCTAGACAACGGCATCTTGACTTGTCTCAACCTCAGCGATGGTTGTAGGCTTTGGAAGCGAGGCCGTTATGGCCACGGTCAAATGTTGTTAGTGGGTGACAAGTTGCTCATCCAGGCCGAGTCAGGGGAGATTGTCTTGGTTGCAGCATCGCCTGACGGACACCAGGAATTCGGAAAGTTCAATGCACTGTTCAGCAAGACGTGGAACAACCTCGCTTTGGCTGGTAACATCTTGGTCGTTCGCAATGACCGCGAAGCCGCTGCTTTTGAGTTGCCTTAGTGGCGTATGCTTCCAGCTTGCGATTGCAACCAGATATTTGCCAGTTTACCGAAGCGTATAGCTTCAAGTCACTCTTGTGACTCCAGTGCCGGGCGACGTTGCACAGAAGCCGCCGAGGTAATTAACCTCGTAAACTCTGGCGTCTACGTTATGATTCGCCAGTATTATTTGCTTTGGGAAGTCGTACAGCTCATTAACTTTCCAACTTCGCCAATTTGCACCGCGCGTGCGTTTGCATTGGCGAGAGTAATGATGAGTAAACTGAGCTACCCCGGTTCACTGGCCTTGGAGGGCGCTTCACTTAAAAAATCGAAATAAATGTGATTACTACGGTGGGTTAGACTGATCAGCCGGAAGGCGTTAGGCGTTAGCCTCCGGTTGGGTATTGAACCGGAGGCTAACGCCTTCCGGCTGATCAGTCACCGGCAATTGTGAGTTTTCTAATGGTTCCTAAGCGAAGCGCCCTCCTTGCCCAATCGAGTCCGGGTTTTCCCCGACTCGACTGGGCAAGGCCAGTGGCACACGGAACCAAAACTCGCTACGGTCGGACCTTAATAATTGTCCGACTGTTTAAACAACAGGCCCATAACCGCGGATGAACGGAATGTGGTGCATTAGCCTGTTACGAAGAAAGGATGGCAAGCTGGAAGCTTACCCCACTAGCGAAGCTTGGGAATATTGCCGGGCACAATGCGGGTGGCGGTGAATTCGGCTTTGACTTTGTCGTGTCCTACCTCAGGCTTGGGGCTGGCAATACGCTTGCCGGTATCGGACCACGCAAGAATTTCGCCTTCGGCGCGGCCGCGCTTGTAAGTCGCACTGGCTTAGACGGTGCGGTTTGTACTTATCCTAGGAAAGTGGAGAGAGTTCGCTTTAGCGAGCGATTGGGATAAGAGCGAGGATAAGAGCGGGAAGTAAGAGAAGTAGAAGAGAAAACACCCAGGCAGGATGCCTAGGCTACGGGGCAAAGGCTATCACTCCTTTCGGTTGAATGTGAGAAGAGCTAGAAATAGGTTTTTGACAGAGCATTTATTGAAGGAATGGTAATGAGCCAAAAGGGTTCAGTGGTCATTGTCGGTGGCGGTATTATCGGAGTGAATTGCGCCTGGTATCTTTCTCGATCCGGTTGGCAAGTAACCGTTGTGGATCGCAAGACAATTGGCGGCGCGTGTTCGTTTGGTAACTGTGGGCTAGTTTGTCCGAGCCACGTGTTGCCGCTGACCGAGCCCGGTGCTTTTAAAGCGGCTGTCAAAGCGATGCTTTCACCAGGCAGTCCGTTTCGCATTCAACCTCGGCTCGATCCCGCGCTATGGAGTTGGATGTGGCATTTTTCACGTCGCTGCAACCACAAGTCCATGGTCACTGCGGCTCATGCAATCCAAGCGTTGTTGGTTTCCTCGATGCGTGAGTACGAAACGCTGGTCCATATAGACAAGATCGACTGTGAATGGCAAGCCAAGGGTTTGATGTTTGCGTACAAGAGCGCTCGAGCCTTGGACGACTATGCAAAAACAGACAAGCTGCTTGCGGAAATGTTCGATGAACCTGCCAAGCGATTGAGTGCGACCGAAGCGATTGCGCTCGAGCCAGCGCTCAAGCCAGATATTGCTGGAGCGTGGATGTATGAACACGATGCACACTTGCGGCCAGATCGCTTGGTGCATTCAATGCGCGTTCGCTTGGAAGAAGCCGGTGTCGAGTTCAAAGAGAATTGCGAATTGGTTCGGTTCAGTGGCTCGCAAAAATCGGCAACCACTGTCGAGACGACTCAAGGGAATTTAACAGCCGATGTGTTCGTGGTTGCTAGCGGAGCTTGGACTCCGATGTTGCACGAACATCTGGGTTGCACCGTTCCCATTCAACCCGGCAAAGGTTATTCGATCACCATGCCGCGGCCCAAGATCTGCCCACAGATTCCGATGATCTTTCCTGAGCATCGAGTGGCGGTAACACCTATGAATACCGGTTATCGACTCGGGTCCATTATGGAGTTCGCGGGTTACGACGAGTCGATTAAGCCAGAGCGTTTGCAATTGTTACGAAGCGGCGCGGAGCATTACTTGCAGGATCCGTACTGCGAACCTGAGCTTGAGACATGGTACGGTTGGCGACCGATGACTTACGATAGTTTGCCAGTGATCGATGCGAGTCCCAAGTGGGGCAACGTTTGGATCGCTGCCGGGCACAACATGTTAGGGTTGAGTATGGCGCCGGTGACCGGTCGGTTGATCAAGGAGTTGATCAACGGCGAAGAGCCGCATTTGGATGTTGCACCGTATAGTGTTAAGCGGTTTTAGTTGGGTACTTGGCGTGGCTTTCGGAGGCGGGGATCGCAAGATGGAAGCATACGCCGCAGGTTGTAGCTGGATTCGTGAGAATCCGGCTGCGTTCAAGGAAGACCTGTGGTGCGGCCGGTTTCTTACGAAACCAGCTACGGCTAAATTATTACCGTGTCACCGGTATCTGCGGCACTCCCGCTACATTGGGCGGAAGTGGCGGAAAGGGAAGTGGTTGAACTGGTAATAAAGCCTTGGGTGTTTCAGATCCTAAGCTTAAGTTAGGGCTAACACCCACCAAGCCACTACCGTCGCTCAAAGCTGGACGGGCGACCATTGGTCCTTCTATTAAGCCCAATTTATTTAGACCGTGAACATGTTGCGCATCAGACGGAATATGGTTTGATGGGGCAAACTCAGTAGGTACACTGGCTAAACCTTGGAGCTGTTCAGCAACGGCCTGATCGCCTTCGGACAAGCCGAAGTTTAATATGGCCGGACCGAGTTGCCCGCCGACGGTGTCGGCGCGGATGGGACCTGGATCAATCCAAAGACCTTCAGAATCTATCTGCATAGTCTCAAGATCTAGGTCAAGGTTGCGTCGCAACGCTTCGTAGTTAACCCACACACCAATCAGCAGGTTTTGCGAATTCAATAAGTCCCCAAGCGCGGAGACGGTATCGCGAGCGGCGGTTGGCCCTGCGGCCTGGCCGAGCGTTTCATTGATTTGGCGAATGTCTTCATTGATGCTTACTTGCTGAGCAGCATTGCGTACAGCGTACCGTTGGAGTTCGAATGACAACTGGTTTTGACGAATACTACGCAGTGACGTGCGCAAGCTTTGCCAAACACCATCTTCAAATTGGTAGTATCTGCGTTTAGCTTGCTGGTATTCAATCAATGCTTGGCGGTATCGATTGCGTTCTTGCAAGCGAGTGATTGGCGCGTCCCAGGCCAAGCCCATCCGCAAACGTCCGCTGGCGCTGCGAAGTGCGAGCGGATTATCTCCTGTATTGACGACATCCCCGGCAAAGGTCACATCAAGAAAGCTTTCCAAATCGTCGGCAACCACTTCGATCACACGCCAACGATTTACCAGAGCCGAACGTTCATTTAACCAATCGCGGCGGTTTGCACGTGCGATGTCGAGCGCTTCCCGCGGTTCCAAGTCGACTTCTGGCAATAAGACAGATTCCGTACGAGCACGAGCTTGAATGAGTTGAAGCGCAAGGATATCCTCGCCAATTGATGCAACTAAGTCCTGCGTTCCGATGACTGCTCTTTCACTGAGCGTCTTGAAACGTTTCTCGTTGGATTTTTCGTCAATAATTTCCTTAGAAACCTCAATAATTTCGCTGTCTAACTTCTCGGTCCGTTTGACGTAATCTTCGAACTTCTTGGCGAGTCGTTCCAACTCGGTAGTAAGTTGCTGCGGAAGGCCATCCAGGTTCCGACTATCAAGTACTTTTGCATCAAAATCTTTCAGTGGAAGAATGCTGCAAACCATATCGCGCTCAGTTTCGACGATGCTTGTTAGACGCTCCATTTGACGTTTTCTGGCCGGTATCGCTTGCTTAAGCCGCTCGATATCGGAGCGTACTACTACAATATCTTGATCGATGACTTGTTTTTCGATGGCCAGCAGTGGTTGAATCGTGGTTCTTAGTTCGGCAATTTGCGACTGCAGTGCTTCGCTATTCTCAATGGCTCGAAATTGTGTCAATGTTGCTGGATCACGTTCAACAGTGCTGAGTCCGAGAATGCGCGTATTGGTACTTCCAAAGTCGATCCGGATGGAATTTAACTCATCTCGTCGAGCCCTTAGTTCTTGCGAGATCAAATTGAATTGATCAAGCAAGGGATCGCGAATTTCAACACAGAGATAGGCCGGCAATCCAAGTGTCCTCTTGAACGTATCTAATTGCGTTTCGTAAGTCACATTGGTCTGGAGCAGGTTCGTTTGAATCGAAAATACTGCTTGTTGCTGCTGGGCTACTTGCAGTTGCTGTTGCGGGATAACAGTCTGCGATTCAGGCAACTTTAGTAGTTGCTCGCGATAGTTGTCTTCCAATCGCATGAGATTATCCTGTTGGCGCAGGATGTTTTCGCGAGTGTTAATAATTGTGAGTTGCGTCTGGAGCAATCCGAAGTAACCACCTGCTCCAGGTGTTCCGGTATCGGTAAAGCCTTGAGCACCGCCACCGCCACCAACAGTGCCTGCACCCGTTGCGAGTCCCGTAAGACCCTGAATATCCGAGATACCGAACTGACCCCCTTGTCGACTTGGACCTTGTATTGCTTGGCGACCGGTCACCACCGTCATGTAAAATCCTCGGCGATAGCGCTCGAAGGACCGAACGTTGGCCAACAAAACACGCTCGGCGAGTGTAAGTCGCTCAAGGACCACATCGCGACCGCCTTGTCGCAATAGTGGTTGGATTAATGAGAAGTCGAGAAGTGAGTTCGCTCTGTAGTCATTGGGGCCAGCAACCTGCCAGGTAAACGTGTTCGCAAAGTTCACTAGTAAATCAGCACCAGAGGCATACTGCTTTCGCAGTTGCACTCCTGGAGTAACATCAAATTGCGAGGAAACTGGACTTCGAGCGCTACCGTTGTTGACATAGTTGCCCCGCCAACTACTGAAGAACTGTGAGTCAAAAAGGAATCGCTCGCTACTCACATCCAATGCGGAGAGATAAAGCGTTTCTTGAGCTTGCTGGTAGGCGGGGGCGTGCTTGAGCGCCATGCGTACTGCATCGTTGACATCCAGTACCAACACACCGCGCTCGTCCAGTGGCAAGTAAGACCACCACTGAGGATTCTCTGCTGTGTTGGTTCGACCATTGGCTTCCCACAATGGATAGCCTTTCTTGCGGTCGACCAACCGCATGTAACTGTTCGCGACTGGATCGTCTTCTGGCATCGGAGGACGGTCGGGGTTGAATGGGTCGAACATACGGCTGGTCGGATCAACTTCGATTCGATAAGGTGCTGTCTGTTCCCCACTGTCCGCAATTTTCTCGTCGATTAGATAGTAGGCTTCTCTGTTCGTTTTGTATCGATACTTAGCGCGTGTACAGGCTCCGGTGCCGACAAACGTGCAGCCCATCAACGACCAAACCAGGGCGCGGCGGAGGGCATGCTTCAGGCTTGCACGCTTTGTCGGAGATTTTGAATTTCGGCTGGCTGAACTTCGCATGGGAATGTTCCTAAGTGGTCGGCAGGTCCGCCTTCTCGCAAATTACTCAAACGTCGTCCGTTGACGGAGTACTCGGAGCTGTAGAACCATGTTCGGAAGATGCGGCTTATGCACTTCATGTTGCTTATGCGAACCGTGCCATTTATCCGGCCCAACCTGGTTTGCCTATCTTTTCCAATTGATCCGACGATCCCGGTTGGGCCTGTGGAGCGGGAAAACACCCTTCTTCGGGAGGGTTTGGCAGTGAAGTCGCTCAAAACGGCGGGAAACGGTTCATTTTTGTCGAACCGTTAAGTAAGATGAAGGTTCGTCCGTTGGGGCACAGCTGTTTGTGACTGCGCAGACAGTTATTCCCTAACCGCTACAACTTATCTGAAACCCCTTGTTCTGGGACAAAAATTCGCCATGACTCTGGGTGGGATTGTAATACTACTGTTGTTGGTCGCTTCGCTGATCATTTTCATTTACTTGATTGTGATTTCAGCTCGCGGCTGGGGTGCGCTTCATACCGTGATGCTCTGCTTTCTATTCATAGAATGCTGGGTGTTCATGATATTCACTGCAGGTGTGCTTCACCGACGTGTGGGCTGGCTTGCCCAAGCTGACAAACTTGAGAAGAAAATCGTTAAGGTTGAAGCCGACGTTGAGCGTTTGATTTGGGGCGGAGAGAATATCGCTCCTGATGAACCTGATTCGGTCGTGCTAGCTCAAGGTGCATTGCGTCGATTGACCGCGGACCGTGGTCGAGTTTGGCGACGGCTTGAATTGGTCAGCTCCGATGCGGGCGTCTACAAGCTGGAGATGAGAGCACCTGCGGCGGCACAGGATCTATCGGCTGATCCAGCGGCCGCAGTAGCCGCTGCTCCGGTTGTGGATACAGCGACCAGCTTGCCAGCGAATTTGGTAGTCCATTGTTTCGCTGAAGAAGGAAATGCAAAAAACCAAGCACTGCCCGCTTATTACTTGGGTGAGTTTAAGATTACCGCCAGTCAAGCTGGTCAAGTGACGCTCAGCCCTACATTGCCGCTCGAGCCTGCACAAACTGAAATGGTCAAGAGCGGTGGAGCAGCCACTTGGGCACTTTATGAACTACTTCCACTGGATAGCCACACTGCCTTCGCGGCTCCTGGTTCAAAGCCTGACGAGAACATGCTCTTTGGACGAATGAGCGAAGAGGAACTTGCGGTTATGCTGCAACGGATTCCAGAGGATCGCCGAGCTCGAATTCTTGACGATTATTTGAGAGATGGACAAAAGGCCAAGAGTGACGGATCGGATCCACCTGCAAGTCGTTGGGTCAATGTGGAATTGCTCAAGGACTGGTCGATTGATGTCGATGGCGTTGACGCGATTGCAACGGAACTCGGTTTCTTTGATTCACAAGGACGGAGCGTTGATACGCGGCTCAAGCGAAAAAATGCCGAGGGTGATCTCAAACTTGCAGCGGGTAACACCAAGCCGATCGTTTTGAAGAGTGAATTCGCTGACAAATTGATCGCAAGCGGAATCGCAAAGTTGCGTGACCCGTACTTCATTCGCCCGCTGATCGATTATCAAGAAGCGTTCAACAGCACTTATGTTCGACGTCACGAAGTTGGCGAACGCATCGCTCTGTTTAATCGTGAAGCTGCTGAGTTGACGAAGGCCAATGCGGCTGGTCAAGAAATGATTAGCTTCCGCCAGATCGAAAACCAGCAACTGACATCGGATCTTGCAAACTATAAAAAAGAAGGCGATGTGCTTACTGAAGAAGCCGCCCTAGTCGAAGGTGAACTGGCTGCGATGAAAGCGAAGATCACTCAAATGTATCGCCAAGTCCAAGGTAAAGCTGGGCTTGTTAGTCAGTAGAGTGCTTCGTGCTTGGTTCTTGGTTCTTGGTTCTTAGTTCTTGGTGCTTAGTTCTTAGTTCTTGGTTCTTGGTGCTTGGTTGGGCACTGGCGATTCCTGGCTCCTCCTCGCCCTGTACTCGGGGAGAGGGGGTCGGGGGGTGAGGGGCCGAGTTAGAAGAACGAACACTCTCCCTTCCTATACATCAGGCGAAATAATAAGAGCGTCCAAACGTGCGATGACGGAAGCGAGAACGTCATCTTCAACGCGATACATTTTCTCCGCGTGTCGGGCTTTCCAGTCGACATTTCGCAAGTGATCAGCAAGGAGAATCGATACTTTTCCATCTGGTCCCGTTGAGGCTACTTCAAAGGCATATCCTTTACTTTGCCTTGTGGCTGGACAAATGATGCACAAGCTCGTCTTGCGATTGTAGCTTTTAGGACTTAGGACAAGAGCCGGACGTCGGCCAGCTTGCTCGTGTCCTGCGACTGGGTTCAACGTTATCCAGATTAAATCGCCTCGGTCCGGGATATAGTTTCGGCCGGTCATTCCAGTACCTCGCGACCAACGTCTTCACCGAATTCGGTTTCTCCGTGCAATTGCGAAGGTTTGCAATCATTTAACAACTCCCGTAAGCTCAGTTTCTGCGGCCTCACGGGACGTACAACTAATGCTCCGTTTCGCACGGTGAATTCAACTTCTGTTCCATCATCAACTTCCAACTGTCTCGCCAGCACTGACGGAATTCTGACAGCTAGACTGTTTCCCCATTTTTGAACTGTAGACATGTGTAGATCTCCATATATGTTTCTACAATGAGTATACATCAATCAAAGACGCCATGCAGATACCAGTTATTGGTTTGCATGTCGCGATAGATCCACCACCATGGGCCGTGTTCGGTCTCGACGCGAAAATAATCGCGACGCACGCTCGGGCCGCGCCACCAGCCGCTTTCTAAACGTTCTGGACCCCAATACTGAATGACGGTGTAAGGCTGTTGGGACACTTTGAACCGAATCGGCAATCCGTCAGGTGCGAGGGCGATGACTTCGATCGCTTGCGGTGGTGACAGTAATCGTGTTGGGCGGCGCATGGGGTCGTCGACTGTGGGTTCCGCGCGATTGCGTGCTAGTCGGCTGCTGATTTTCTTTACCGTCGCTTGCTCGGCGCCATCGGGCCGACGACCTGTCATGGGTTGCAGCGAGCAAGCATTTTCAGGTTGCGGCTCGCGCTCGACCCGTGGTCGCAACACTTGTTTGCGTCCAAGCCGGTTGCTAAGGTTGTCGACCAAACGCGCGAGCTGATGCCGATTCTCAATCGCATCGCCAGCAAACAGATCCGTTTGATGCCACACAAGCGGCGAGGTAAGCGTAGCTTGAATCGATAGCCGCCAAACGGCTTGGCAAGGGTGTGACGCAAGTTGCTGATCGAGTTGGCCGACAAGCAGTGTTTGCAAGTGTTCACCATCCGCTGTCGGTCGAAACAAACTGAGTTGCATGAGCAGCGGCGACGATTCCATTTGATCCAATCGGCAGACAATCCGCATTGCCCCTTCGCCGCGAGCCGCGAGTCGACGGGCTAAATCACCGCTGAGTCGCCGGACAAGTTCTGCAATCGTTGCTCGGTGCTCGGTTGGATATTCTAAGGTCTGCTCGAGTTGCCATTCGGGTAGCGCATGCAGCGCGATCAAAGGCTCGGGCTTGAGCCCAATGGCTTGATCCCATCGGTCGAGCAGTGCTTGCCCCAAGCGTGTGGCCATCCCAGCTCTTGGTAATTGTTCGAGCTGACCGATAAAGTGAATGCCTAGTCGCTGAAGTGTTTGCACCGTGTCGGGGATAAGCCGCAGAGCTGCGACGGGCATGTGAGCCAGTGTTGCCGCGTTGTTGCCGTTGGCGGCGATGATGAATTGCGATTCAAGTGTTGTGTTGGTCGTTGGGTTTTCCGTTAACGCATCGCTTGCTTCCGCTGAGTTGGTTTTCGTTGCGTTTGGTTTAGCTGGGTTAGGTCGCTTGCGGTTGCCATAGTTTGCGATGGCCCATGCAGCGCCCAAGCTACTGGCAATGGCCAGGCAACCGAAATAGCGTTGATTGAATAACCATTGACTTACCAGACCAAGCAATTGGTCTTCGCCGCCAAAGTGAATAGCGAGCCCCGTTACGTCGATCAAAATGCATTCAGGTTGCAGTAGGTTGCGTCCTGCCCACGGTTTTTTGTCGAGTTGCTCGAGTCCTACGATGGGACTGAATTGCTGAGCGAGTTCAGTGAGATGACAGAGTTGATCGAGGTCTTCGTTGGGATCGTGAGTGCGGGTTTCAAGCGGTGCGAGAGCGGACGCTTCGGAGAGTGACATGTGAGCGCGAACACCAGCGGCTCGTGCGGCCAGATTCGCTGCCGCGACGATTAAGCCGCGACGTGAATCACGGGTTTGTAAGACGAGCGGCCGCTCAGCTAGCGGCGGCTCGGCGGCTTGGACTCGCTGCACTGGCCAATTGGGAAGCCAGATGCAGAGCACCCGTTGGTTCATGTCGTTCGACCTCTTTTAGCATGCCATCCCTTGCGCTGATTTGTAGTCGTACGGTTGCCCCTGCTTTGCCACCTCGCACTCGGACTAGTTGGACTTGTAGGCGGCGGTGCTGAGTGGGGACAGGAGAATGAGAAGAATGGGAGTAATGGGAAGAATGACTGGCGTTGGCAGCGTCTGCCATAGAGAGGGGCGCTAGTCGGGGATTTTTTGTCGGGCTGACGTCTTGGGATGGCAGGCTGCGAACTAACCATTGAATATCCGCCCAGCTCGGGCCGCGTCGGGCTGAGGCAGGCCGCAAGAGTAGGGCTAATCCACCGCCTTGCTCAGCCGCCAGCTGCATGCGCCGGGCTGCGCGATCGTCGATGCGTTCAACATCTGCTACGACCGCAGCAACGGCTGGGGTGCGCAGCGATTGATCCACTGCCCACAGGGCATCGACATCCGACTGCGGACGGACAAAGACCACTTTATCCAGATCGATGCCCCAACTCGCCAGCGCCGGTGGATAAATATTGTGTTGCGTATCGATGATGACCACAAAACCCTGAGTGGACTTCATCGCCGCTGCAGCCGCTGTGAAGGCAAGCGTACTCGCACCGCAACCCGGCATCGCCCGCAAGTATTCCACCACTGAACCGGGCACATAACCGCCGTCCGGCAAACAGTGGTCCAAAGCCTCGCATCCGCAACTGATCGTTTGCTTGTTCGTCGCTTGCCGACCCGCGGTCTCCAGCCCACGCACTTCGCTGGACAATCGCTGCATTAAGCTTGCGCTGGTTGCGGCCAGTTGAGCCGTCTTCAGCGGACTGGTGGAACTTTGCTGCGAACGCGTACGCAAACGCGCGGCAACGTGCGCCGGAAAGCTCGCTGGGGATTCGAGCAGCGGAGTATCTTGGCTTTGAGGCGCAGTAGGCATGATTGATGACGTGAATGTTGGTGTAACGCGGCAGATGTAATTCTATCCGCTGCAATGCTAGCAAAACAGCGGCTAATTCAAATCCCGTTGTTGCATGCCCCACAGACACCTTCGGTCATTTCGGCCTAAAGAAAATGGTCGAAAATTCAAGGTTCGGGCCCTCACCCCCCGACCCCCTCTCCCTGAGTACAGGGCGAGGGGGAGCCAGAACTCACTAAGAACTAAGAACCAAGAACCCAAGGAATTAAGATTGGAGAGCTAACGCTTATTGCTTAGTGTGCTATACCTCTCACTTTTCTGTCCCGTGGACTCCCATTACATCCAAGCACCATGCCCAAAAAACAAACTAAAACTCCATCAAAACAAACGAGCGAATCGGATCATTACTGGTTAGTCAAAAGCGAGCCAGATGTTTTTAGCATCGACGATCTAGCTAAAGCTAAAAACCAAACCACGCACTGGGACGGCGTTCGCAACTATCAAGCTCGCAATACCCTTCGCGATTCGATGAAGCTCGGTGATCGAGTCCTTTTCTATCACAGCAATGCAACGCCACCGGCAATCGTTGGCATCGCGCGCATTGTGAAAGAAGGTTACGTCGATCACACTGCGTTTGACCCCAAAGACGATCATTACGATCCCAAGTCCAAGAAGGACAACCCGACTTGGTACATGGTCGACATTCAGTTCGAACAAAAATTCGCGCAGCCGCTAACACTGCCGATGCTTAAAGCCGAAGCCAGCTTAGAAGGCATGGTGCTCGTGCAGCGTGGCTCTCGACTCAGCGTGCAACCGGTCCGCCCGCATGAATTTCAAATTGTTTTACGCCTGGCGCAGTCGACTGACAAATAAGGCGAGTGTCAGCGCGTCTGAGGGACAAGTAAAAGATGTGTGCATTTCGTACTGTGTGCCACTGGCCATTTTGACCGGATAATCGTTGCGGACGGACTGGCCCCGCGCAATAGCTAGATCTTCTTCCTTCGCTTTGGTTTGACGCAGCCTGCGTGTGACCTACGCTTTCAAGGAAACTTTTTTCCAAACGGAGCGCTTTCGCATTGAGGCTTGTTCTACGTCTTACGCAATTGGAATAATGAATGAGTCTGCGAACGACTGACGATCGGATCCCCCAGCGCGGCGAAATGCTCGACGTTGTACTGCCGAATCGAAACGGCACTCCCTCTAAAGCCTCTCGACTGGAACAGCAGTATGACCACTTGATCGATATCCTGGCTGTCGATCAAGCGCTTGACCAAGCTCCTGCCATAACAGACGCAACACACCTTTCGCAAGTCAACGCGGCCCGCAATGAGTTCTTCGGAACATCATTTCGGATGTCCAGTGAGACTCTAGAGCTGAGCGTGGTGATTCCATGCCTCGACGAAGCCGATACCGTTGGAAGCTGCGTATTGAAAGCTCGCCAAGCGCTCGAAAGCCTTGGTATTGCTGGTGAAGTCATTGTTGCTGACAACGGTAGTCGCGATCGATCGGTTGAGATCGCAGAAGAACTCGGTGCTCGAGTCGTACATGTCGAAGAACGCGGTTACGGTGCGGCTTTGATGGGTGGGATCGAAGCCGCCAAAGGTCGCTTCATCATCATGGGCGACGCCGATGACAGTTATGACTTTACACAACTGCATCGCTTCTATGAACGATTGCTCGAAGGGGCAGACCTCGTCCAAGGGTGTCGATTGCCGAGTGGCGGGGGCAAGATTATGCCTGGCGCCATGCCGCTTCTTCATCGCTTTGGCAATCCCGCGTTGACATGGCTAGTTCGCAAGATGTTCAAAGCACCGATCAAAGATGTTTACTGTGGGATGCGAGGGTTCCGGCGAGACCTCTATTTCAGGCTCGATCAACGTTGCACCGGAATGGAATTTGCGACCGAGATGATCATAAAAAGCACACTCTTTGGTGCTCGCATCTCTGAAATACCTATCACTTTGCATAAAGACGGTCGTCGCGCGCATCGTCCTCATCTGCGGACATTTCGCGACGGATGGAAAACGCTCCGGTTCTTTTTGCTACAAAGCCCGCGATGGACGTTCCTTGCACCTGCAGCGATGTTGGCGGTAATTGGAATCATTGGGTACATCGCCGTTTTTGCGCAATTGCGAATAGGCCCAGCGGCCTTTGACGTTCATTCATTGCTCGTCGCGACTATAGCGATACTGGTCGGTGTTCAAGTTGCTTCGTGCGGCGTGCTTGCAAAAGTATTTGCAGGCTTCGAAGGCTTGCTGCCACTGGACGATCGGCTCGAGAAACTTTCTCACACTTTCACGCTTGAACGCTGTTTGATAATTTCAAGTGTGTTAATTGCCGGTGGTCTCGGGACCGTTGCATGGAAAGTCAGTGACTGGATGTCGAGCGGATTTGGCGCAATGGATTATTCGCAGACGATGCGCGTGCTGATCCCTGCCGTTGGAGCAATCGCCCTAGGTGTTCAAACGGTTTCTAGTAGCTTCTTGTTAAGCGTTCTACGTTTGCGACGACGATAAGTTCCACCTGCCGGAACGCGTTAGAGAGCGTCCCGCTTAGGAATGAACTTGAAAACGCGGATTTACAGGTGATTTATGAGCCGGAAGGCGTTAGCCTCCGGTTCAATACACAACCGGAGGCTAACGCCTTCCGGCTGATAAGACTATACCACCGTAATGATCAACTTCAGTTCAAACTCCTAAGCGGGACGCTCTCGTTAGCGTACGGTTGTGTGTGCCACTGGCTTTGCCAGTGAATCGAAACACATCGGTTTGAATCACTAAGGTCAATCAAATGCCCGAAAAGTTTGCACAGTGGTCGCCGAAGTAATAAACGTCAAAAATCTCGGTACTTACGACATAGATATCAGCCGCCGCAGTAATGTTTGTTTTGGAATGTCGTTGAGTTCATTTTGCCTTCAAACTTCGACAACTTCAAACTCGATTGTGTTAGCCTTGGCACGAGTAACATCAAATGAACTCGCCTACTCCGGTTCACTGGCAAGCCAGTGGCACACCAAACCGAAATGCGGATCATCAAAACATAGCCCTGTGTTCGAGTACATAAGATCCTTTTGCCTATGACCTCGGTTGCTAATTCTTTCGACTCATCACTAGTCTGCGAGCCGCATTCGAACGCGATAAGCAATCGAAAAACTGCTCGCGTAGCAACAAAAATTCAATCACGAGTGTGGTGCTTGTCGCTCTTTGCAATCGGCGTTTGGTCAGCTTGCGTAGCGGCTTTGATTTCAGTCTATATTCATCCTGCTCCTAGAGTTCACGATGAATTCAGCTACATGCTCGCCGCAGATACTTTGCTGCACGGGCGACTTGCCAACCCGACACCGCCAGCTTGGGAAGCGTTGCAATCGATTCACACGATCATGCAACCCCACTATGCCTCCAAGTATCCGGTGGGTGCGGGTCTCTTAGTGGCGATGGGGATGTTCTTCGGAATGCCACTTGCCAGTAGTTGGCTGGGCGTTGCACTGATGACCGTGTGTATAACCTGGATGATTGCTGGGGTGATGCCCAAACGCTGGGCTCTTCTCGGCGGCGCGATGATTTCACTCAGCCCATTTATACAGTTGGCGTGGTCGCAAAGTTTGTTGAATGGTTTCTTGCCGGCCAGTGGATGCGCTCTTTTGATAGGTGGCGTTTTACGTTTGCGTCGACGGGTCGCGTTCTCGAATGCGTTCATCAGTGGTTGCGGCATCGGGTTGCTGGCAATCTCGCGTCCCTTCGAAGGGCTATGCTGCACGGCAATTTGCGCCACGATGCTTTGGTTTGCGTGGAGCAGGCACAGTCTCTTTGTTAGGTCGAAGCTAGCCGGTCAAGTGGCTTTGTTCGCTGCCGCACCCATTGCAGTTCCGCTCATTCTCATCGCGGCACACAATCATGCGGTCACAGGCGATTGGCGACAGATGCCTTACCAATTGCATGAGTCACAATTCGCAGTCGCGCCTGTATTTGTGTTCGAATCTCCGAAATTGGAAAACACCGCCACGCGAACTGACCTTCCTCAAGTCATTCACGACTTCCACGCAGTCGATTCTCTGAATTGGTATCGCGAGCGTATTGGAATCCAAGGATGGTTGCGTGGTATCAATGATGCGTTTCGCGAGACGTTTAAACTCACCTTTCCGTTTTGTGGGCTTTTACTTATCAATGCGTTCGCATGGCGCAATTATCGGCTGACGCGATGGTTAATCGTGGCTGTTGCGATGCAAATCGCGGCGTCGGCGTGTGTTTGTTGGGTCTATACACACTACTTGGCTCCGACTTTGCCATGGGTTCTATTACTTTCGCTGCTTTCTTTGCGTGTCTCACTAAAAGATCATTCCCAGCTACAAATTCAGATAGTACGCATGGCCATTCTTGCCGTCTTGCTTATTGAAGGCGCAAGCCTGATCGTGTTTGCAGGTATTGCGAAAAACAATGAAGCAGAGCTTTGGTCAACGCAACGACAGGCGATCGTCGAGCACTTATCCGCCGAATATGGCAAGCACTTGATTCTCGTGCGATACACTGCCGAGCACAATGTTCATCAAGAGTGGGTCTACAATTTGGCGGAACCGGGCGAAGGCAAAATTCTGTGGGCCAGGTTTGAGGATGGCCGGTGGGTAAATTCGTTATTGCACGGGTACCCGAATAGGAAAGTCTGGATCATCGACCCAGACGATCAAACGCCCATCTTAAAAGACTTTACTGAAGTAAGGTAGCTGGTTTCGTAAGAAACCGGATGTAGAACAAAGGCCATCGATGCGCTCCGGTTTCTCACGAAACCAGCTACATATGCTCGCCAAAATGCTTTGCAACGTTGACTTTCCGCCTACAGAAGAATTCCAGCGACGCAGGCGGTCATCAAGCAGGAAATTGTACCGCCAATCATCGCTCGCACTCCCAACTTGGCAATGTCGTTACGGCGACCAGGAGCAAGACTGCCGATGCCGCCGATCTGGATGCCAATAGAGCTAAAATTTGAAAAACCACAAAGTGCATATGTCATAAGGTGCTTGGTTCTATCGCTGATAGGCTGTTCGCGATGAATCATCTCGCCTAGTTTCTGATACGCAACGAATTCATTTGCAAACATCTTAATGCCAAGTAGTTTGCCACCCTCCATGGACTCTGACCAAGGTACGCCGATCAACCAAGCAACGGGGGCAAACGCATAGCCAAGAAGGTTTGTGATCGTAAGAGTTGGAACACCGTTTGTGTCAACCAGACCGAACAAAGCACCCGCCTGTCCAAGCGCAAAATCCGCCATTGCGATCAATGCCAAAAATGCAATCAACATGGCTGCAATGTTTAGGGCCAATTTCATGCCGTCGCTCGCTCCATCCACTGCAGCGCCAATCAAGTTAACGCTTTCGGAACCGGACTCAATCGCGAGAGAGCTTTCGACTTTTGCTCCTTCTTCGTCTGGCACCATTAACTTAGCAACTAACAAAGCCGCCGGTCCGGATATAACACTTGCAGTGATAAGATGTCCGGCTTCGACACCCATGCTTGCATAGCCTGCGATGAGGCTGCCGGTTATCGTTGCAAATCCTCCAACCATTAAAGCGTTCAACTCGCTGCGAGTCATGCTCGCCAGGTAAGGTTTTACAACTAGCGGTGCTTCAGTTTGACCTACAAAAATATTTGCGGCTGCAGCCAGTGTTTCAGGCCCACTGGTTCCCAATGACTTTTGCATCACAAATGCAACGCCACGAACAACAACCTGCATAATTCCCAGGTGATAAAGGACGGACATCAAGCTGCTGAACACGATTACGGTGGGCAACACACCAAATGCAAACGACTTTATCGGAAACATTCGATCCCCGTTGACGTGCTGCGACGCGTCAGGGAATAGACCAAACACAAAACCGCTTCCCTCGCTGACGAACTGTTGGAATCCTTCAACTGCTTGATTAGCACCAGCAAAGAACCATCGTCCAGGTTCCGTCCAAAGCACTGAGGCAGCCAGTAGAAATTGCAAGACCAAACCACCTACCACGACGCGTGTCGGGAACCTGCGGCGATTCGTGCTGAGTGCCCAAGCCAGAAAAACCATGGCGATCAACCCGAACAACGAATGCAGACGTGGAAGGGTTGCTTCGAGCATGATGTTTGGCTTTTTGTAAAAAATCAGGTTGCGGTCGCCCCACCAGTGCTGTGAAGAATTCTGGCGGTTAAGTGTAGGTGGTTTCGTGAGAAACCGCGATGCACCGGTGACCATTCTATTGCATCCGGTTTCTGAAGAAACCAGCTACCTTACTGAATTCTGCTGCGTTTGCTCCTGGATGTGAGACGAAAAATGCTTCAGCCTTGCCCCACTACCCGACTTGCAAATGCGATTCGACATGCCGAATGGCATCGCGGACCGTTAGTCCGCGTTCATCGCCTAGGGATGTGTTTTCGCGCAGCCATTCTTCGACTGTTCGTTCAGCCGATATGACTGTGCTGTGCCGGCGGTTCCCAAAGTAGTCGCCAATCTCTTTGTAAGCCGCCGGGGTGTATTTACGGGCCAAGAACATCGCCAACATTCTCGGCTGTGCAATCGTTCGTGTTTTGCTGGACGACTGCAAGCTCGTTGGCGATAGCCCGAAGACTTCGCAAACAACACGTTCGATATCGCCAAGTCGTACGACTGGCTGAGTTGCTTGCACTAAATCATAGACAGAATTCCAGCATTGTTCCCATGACAAACTCGCTTGAGCCTGCGATGCCACTGCGATCAATCGTTTTACAATGCCTTGCAGAACGCGACCATCACCCACTGTTCGTCCAGCGATCTGTTTGACAACTTCGGCAGGGATCTTGATGCTGGCTTCGTCGATGTCGCGCTGCAACAGGGCCGAACGTGTCTTTTCATCAATCGGCATCAGCGGACTGACCAACCCGCCGCGCAACCTGCCTACAACGTCACTGCCAAGGGCATGAAGATCGTTCAGGGACCGATCCGCCGTTAGAATCACTTGCTTGCCCATCCGTAGCAAGTTGTCGACCGTATGTTTGAATTCTCCCAACGTTGCTTTCTTGCCGATCAGGAAGTGCACATCGTCAATGATCAGCGCTTCGACATCGCGATACTTGCGACGAAACAGCGGCAACCCGCCGCCTTTGATGGCCTCGGTGAAATCGTTTGTGAACTGTTCGCTGGTCATATGAACGACACGACGCATGCGGCAGTGCGTCCGAAGTTGCTGGGCGATCGCGGATATCAAATGGGTCTTGCCAACACCGCACGGACCATGCAGGAGTACCGGTGTCATTCGCCCAGGTTCGCTGACTACCATGTTGGCGGTCGTCCAAGCCAACTGGTTGCAGGTACCGGACACAAAGCGTCCCCAAAAATCTCGACCAGCGGATTCACGCCCCGCGGAATCACGACTCGCTGGTTCTTGCGGAGTCACTGGTTTTGTTGAGTGAGCTGGGCTGGGAAACTTTATTGTCGATGGTTCATCGGGATTAAGTGTGCGCGTTTTCGGAGCAACTGGTGGCAGTGTCGCAATTGCTTTAGCTTCACCCACTTCCAAGTTCAGTTCAGCGTGGGGACCACATACTGTGTAGAGCACTGCGGCCAGTTCTTTTCCGAGCATGCGTCGAACAAGTTGACAAGCGAAATCACTTTCGAATGTGAGTGTTAAAACACCTTCGTTCCAGTGCCATTGTGTATCTGGAGAGATCCACAATTCGTAGCGCTCGGAGCTGATACGAGCGACCAAAGCCGACCGCACCTGAGCCGCGATGTCCTTCTCGCTTTGGTTCACATCGTGTGCCATGCTCAATGCGCACTCCTATTGGTCAACGCCGCGCGTATCATTGCGGGACTTGGTTCCTGTTGTCTGGCATAGCAAACCTTGCTAAGCCCTCGCGTCGCTTAAAGCCAACCAACTTCAAGATTCGAAGTGGGAGGGTGAGGCAGTAAGTAATGTCGAGCTTCCCTTGACGGGCGAGGTCGATTGTAGGATTGCTAGCAAAGGTGTCAAACAATAGTTTCAAGATTTACTCAAGTCCGAACATGACAAGTTGATTTGGTCCCAAAATCAAAAGGCTAGACGCTCTTGCTGGCATCGGGTAGAGACAGCTAGATTCTTACTCTGGTCTTTAGATTATCGTGGAAAAGATGTTTACTAACAACTACTTGCGCCGGAAAATGGCTTTCTATATTTTTCGCAAGTGTTTAGTTAGTAACGCTTTAGAATTCTTGCTTGCATTGCCTAAAAGCATCGGGTTGGCTTAGAGGGTCGAATTCCCTTTCAACACCGATAAACTACCTTCCCCGTTGTCGGTGCCACCAACGTGAGGCGTTTCTGGCGGGTATATCTCGGCCCTCTAAAGGGGCGTTTCTAGATGATCTGCTAAGGCAAGCAATACGGACAAAACAGACAAGGCTACTTGCAGCGGATTGCGGCGTTAGCCTCCGATTGTGTCTAGAACCGGAGGCTAACGAGAGCGTCGCGCTTAGGAGTTTGAACTGAAGCTGGTCATTATGGTGGTATAGTAATATCAGCCGGAAGGCGTTAGCCTCCGGTTGTGTATTGAACCGGAGGCTAACGAGAGCGTCGCACTTAGGAGTTTGAACTGAAGCTGGTCATTATGGCGGTATAGTCATATCAGCCGGAAGGCGTTAGCCTCCGGTTGTGTATTGAACCGGAGGCTAACGCGGCTACCACCTTCCGGCTGATAAATCACCTGTAAATCCGCGTTTTCAAGTTCATTCCTAAGCAGGACGCTCTCTAGCGCGTTCCGGCTGATGTTGCCAACCTACCGCTTGGATGGCAGGAAGTTTGAAGGCGTATCAGAAAGCTCGCCTGTAGAAATCGACAGAGGTGGGTTGTTTAGCCTTGCTAAAACGCTTTGCACGGCATCTTTGGCTTCATCCTTCAAGTCGATTTCAAGAATCGAGGGATGATGAAGAGTGACGTATTGGAGAAACGTCCACAAACAAAGCGACTGATCGGAACATACGCGATGGATTTCGCCAACGATCGATCCGAGTTCAACTAGTTTCTCACGCGGGATTCGATGATCGCTGAAAGCAATATCCAGTGCCAAGTTACCGGTGGCAGGCGCTTCGCACTTTGAACATGGAATGAGCGCTCCGCATTTAATGTCACCGCAGTTAAGACACATTGCCCAGGTCATACAAACCTCGCTCTGTCTATTTGGGAGCAGGTTTCGTAGCCATCCATCTAGTGAGGATCTACACCTGCCACAGCACAATTGTACTACAACATTTCTGATAACGAATATAGTCGAGCACGATATTTTTCCTGAAAAAGCGAGAGACACGACGACGTCTTTCACTGTTTGACGAGTTCGCTATGTTGGTATTCCCTTCAACAGTACCACCCGAACCACCAGAGGATCGTAAATGATTTTGGCGACCATTGAACAAGCTTATCGATACATCAATTGCCGCGCCGGACTATCGCGAGGCTTTGAATTCTTGCAGAACACCCAACTCGATGAATTGCCTGACGGAAAACTGGAGATAGATGGCGGGCGGTTGTTTGCAATCGTGGCTCACGACCAAGGCCGTGGTCGTGATGGCGCGATACTGGAAGCCCATCGAAAGTACATCGATATCCAGTATGTTGTCAGTGGCAATGAATTGATTGGTTGGCAACCCTTGCCGACATGCAAAACCGTCAAGCAGGCCTACAACGCTGAGACCGATTTAGCCTTTTTTCTTGACCGACCTTCGAGTTGGTTTGAGTTGGCGCCACGTTCTTTCGCTGTCTTCTTTCCTGAAGATGCTCACGCACCACTGGCCGCACAAGGCCCCGTGCACAAAGTGGTCGTTAAAGTCGCGTTAGAGTAATCATTGCGTCAGTTTTAGAAAGATTCCGAGGCAGTCACAGCGATTGTTGCTGACGGCGAATTTCATAGAGCAGAATACCGGCGGCAACGGCAGCGTTCAAGGATGTGACGTGGCCCTGCATGGGAATGCACAAACGTTGGTCACATTCGGCGAGCAACTCGGGCGCAATACCGGTTGCTTCACTACCGATGATGAGCGCCGTCAGCGAATCCAAGCGGCTTGTCCATGCACTTTGTTTCGTATTTCCATCGGCACCGACCAACTGAAAACCAAGCGACTTGATCGTTTTTGCAGCCGTCAATAGATTTTCGGCTTGTGTGACTGGCACATAGTTGACTGCACCGACCGATGAACGGGCGACATGGGGCGTCACTTCCGCTTGAGATCGCTGGCCGACAATGACACCGAGAACACTTGCTCCATCGCAGCATCGAAGAATCGCTCCGAAGTTGAACGTGTCTTGAATCTGATCGCAAATCACAATCAACGGCGGTCTTGCAGGTTCTTTTTCAGCAGTTTTCTTCTCGTATCCTGCAATGGCAAGTCGCAATTCACTTTCGAGACTCTGCATCGATCGGTAGGGATAAGGCCCCAGCCGAGCGACGAGGCCTTGATGCTCGGTCGATTTCGACAATTCGAACAAGCGTTCAGGCTTGACGACTTCGACTGGAATGCCCGCCTTCTGCTTGGCTAACAAGAGTTCAGCAGATGCTTCGAACGCTTCGCGACTGGCATGGACTTCAAGAACGGGCCACAAACCAGATCGAAGCGTTTCGAGGACCGCGTGATGCCCCCACAGCCAGCTGCGTTGATGGTTGCCGCTGAATGCACTTGGTGTTTTGGGCGGCGTTTTGTACGGCGTTTTTTGGTTTGGATGAAATTTCTTCTTCGGCTGAGCCATCGGAAATTGCTGCGTAATGTGATAAGGAGCTGACTGCGGATGAATTTTACGGTTAATGGAGTTATGCTATCAGACTATCCAAAATCTACATTCCCACTGCACGCGATTTCAGTGCAAAACGAGATTCAAAGATGAAAATCAAGCTCCTTCTATGGACTGGTCTGTGTTGGTCGTTGACAGTTCTCTCAGTATATGCTCAGGAAGCGGTTACTATCTGGCCGCAGTTTCGCGGAGCTGATGCGCGCGGTGTTTCAACGAATAAAAACTTGCCGGATCAATGGTCGGCCAATGAGAACGTGGAGTGGAAAGCGGAGATTCCTGGCCGTGGTTGGGCGTCACCAATAGTTTGGGGGAAAAGCATTTTTCTATCGACGGTGGTCAATACTGGTGCTTCCGAACGTTTGAAGAAAGGACTGTACATGGGCGGCGAACGCCCTGACATTCCCAAAACGAACCACCAGTGGAAGGTCTTGTGCTTGGACCTTGAAACCGGCAAAACGCGATGGGAGAAGACAGTCCGTGAAGGCACGCCAACAGCGCCGACTCACTTGAAGAACAGTTACGCATCGGAGACGCCTGTTACCGATGGCGATCATCTTTACGTGTGCTTTGGCAACGTCGGCATCTATTGCTTCGATATGAACGGCAATGAAGTTTGGAAACACGAATTACCGTCACGCCCAATGCGGTTGGCCTGGGGCACAGCGGCTTCACCGGTTTTATATGGAGATGTTCTGTACTACCAGAATGATAACGATCAGCACGCCGAGTTGATTGCACTCAACAAGAAGACCGGAGAGAAGTTGTGGTCGGTGGATCGCGAAGAGAAAAGCAACTGGTCGACTCCATTCATATGGGTGAACCAAGGGCGGACAGAACTGGTAACCCTTGGTTCAAAAGCCGTGCGCAGTTACGATCTCGATGGCAAATTGCTTTGGTCATTGAAGGGAATGTCAAGCGTCACGATCGCCACGCCGTATGTGGTGGATGGGCTGCTTTACATTAGCTCGGGTTACGTACTCGATCCGACGAAAGCTATGTACGTCATCAAGCCCGGCGCGATGGGCGATTTGACTTTGCCGAAAGGCCAGTCGAGTAGCGAGTATATCGTTTGGTCAAACATGACCATTGCGCCGTACAATCCTAGCACCGTTGTGTCCAATGGGCGGTTGTACGTTCTCTACGATAGAGGTTATGTCAACTGTTTCAACGCAAAGTCCGGTGAAATGCTGTACGAAAAACAAGTCATCAAACGCGGTTCGGGCTACACCGTGTCGCCTTGGGCCTATGACGGGAAACTGTTTTGCATGGACGAAGATGGAGTTTGCACTGTCGTTAAAGAAGGTGATACGATGGAAATCCTGCACACCAACGCACTAGCAGAAGACGACGTTTGCTTGTCAACGCCCGCAATCGTGGGTGACCGCTTGCTCATTCGCACCGACAAACGACTGTACAGCATCCGGAAAAGCCAAGTGTCGAGCGCAAAATAGCACTGTGACTTCCCACAAAATTGTGTAACCGGTTGGGAGCTGAGAGTACTGAATCAACAGCATTGAGTCATAGCAAAAAGACATATTTATCCGTGGGACCGCTATGCCATCCGTGGGAATCCGTACTTCTCTTTCCCACGCATGACAAGGTGGCCCCACGGATGCAAGAAGGAAAGCATACCAGCAAGGCGTGACGTTAAACTTACCTATTTTGATGTTAAGTTAGCAGTCTCTTGCGGCGACGCACGCAACTGCCACTTTTGTCAATTTTATTCCGTTTTTGTGAAACGCCTCAATCAATAAGAAGAATTGAATTGAACAGCAAAGCTAATCTTGTATTCGTAATCTGTTTCTCAACCGTATGGGCTAGCTCGTTTTCAAAGGCCGATGATTTCGTATGTCATTGGGCGGCGGGTGAGATTGCCATCGATGGAGTGGCAAACGAGGCGGCTTGGAAACGCGCGCAGGTGATCGATCGTTTCGTCATCCCTGCGACAGATGGAAAGAAGCCAGCCACGACGACACATGCACGATTGCTTTGGGATCGGCAATACATCTACTTCTTTGCCGACTTGGAAGATCACGATCTGTTTGGTGATATTACCGAACGCGATGCGATGACTTGGAACAACGACGTGTTTGAGATCTTCTTAAAGCCAGGAGCCACGGAGCCGGGATATTACGAATTCCAAGTCAACGCGGCGGGCACTGAAATGGATTTGTTCTTGCCCGATCAAAAAAGTGGTGGTTATGCGGCGCTTAAATCTGCCAACACGTTTCAAATGAAAACCGCGGTCTTGCGCCGCGGGACACTGGATAATCGCAACGATCGAGACGAAGGCTGGACCGTAGAAGGTCGAATTCCTTGGGTTGATTTTATGCCAACCGGTGGTCGACCTAATGTCAATGAAGTCTGGTCAATGGCTCTTTGCCGATACGACTACACCTTAGGCAAAGATCCAGACCTGAGCAGTTGTGCACCGCTGAGCAAATTGAATTTTCACTTGGTTGAAGACTACGCAAAACTGCGATTTGCGGGCGCGGGCGAAGGAGACGCGGCAGGTACAAAATTCAATTCAAGGAAAACTTTTGTGGAGTCTAAGGTCATTGGTTCCCCCGAGCCACCTTTGCCTTACCGACCCGTGCCAGCGTATCCGCATCTCAAACTAGCTTGGCCAATTGACGTTCAAGTCGAGCCGGGAACTCGCAATTTTATCGTCATCGCTGAAGCCGGTTCCTACGGTCCGACTGTGATCAAACGAGTGCCGATCGATGTTCCATTAGTACAAGCCAAAGCAGCGAACTATGAAACGCTTGTTGACACCAAGGGAACCGCGTATTCAATCGCGTTCCATCCGAACTATGTCCAAAATGGCTACATGTACATCGGCAGCAACGGAAAGAAAGAAGGCGAAAAGGAACGCAGTCGTATTATCCGCCATACGGTATCTCGCACGGCTCCGTTTGAAATCGTTGGCGAACCGCTAACCGTCATCGAATGGGATTCCAACGGACATAACGGAGCCGCGGTAACGTTTGGAACCGACGGCATGATGTATGTGACTTCCGGCGACGGCACATCCGATTCTGATGCGAATGTTGTCGGACAAGATCTTTCTCACTTGCTTGCAAAAGTATTGAGAATTGATGTCGATCATCCCACAGAAGTCGCGCCGTACTCTGTTCCAAAAGACAATCCGTTCCTTGGTGACCCAAATGCGCGGCCGGAGACTTGGGCTTACGGATTGCGGAATCCCTGGCGAATCACCTGCGATCCGAAAACCGGTCACATTTGGGTCGGTAACAATGGCCAGGACATGTACGAGCAAGCATATTTGATTGAACGCGGCGCCAATTACGGATGGAGTGTCTTTGAAGGGAGCAATCCGTTTTACACGCAGCGTAAGTTAGGTCCGACACCGCATGTCAAACCGACCGTTGAGCACGCACACAGCGAGTCGCGTTCATTGACAGGTGGCGTTGTGTATCACGGTTCGAAGCTGCCCGATCTACGCGGCGCGTATGTTTATGGTGACTATTCGACCGGCAAACTATGGGCGGTGAAGCACGATGGCAAACAGATTGTCTGGCATCGCGAGATTGCCGATACTTCATTTCAGATTTCGGCAATTGTTTTAGATCCCGAAGGGGAATTGTTGGTGGTTGATCACCGCGCGGAAGGTGACGCGGGCTTATATCACTTAACACCCACTGAACAAACGAGTGCACCGAATACATTTCCCCGCAAGCTCAGCGAGACTGGTTTGTTTACGGCCGTTGCGGGACATCAAGTGGATGAAGGGTTGATTCCCTACAGCGTCAATGCTCCGTTTTGGTCCGACGGAGCGATCAAGCACCGCTTTGTCGCTTTGCCCAAAGATGGACGTATCGAGATGGCAGACCAATGGGCTTGGCAGTTTCCCGAACAGACTGTGATTGTGAAATCGTTCGCGCTGGCTGTGAAATCTGATGCTCCCGATTCAAAGCGCTGGATCGAAACGCGATTACTGACCAAGCAACAAGGGGAATGGATTGGTTACTCCTACGAGTGGCTCGAAGACCAGTCGGATGCTGTGCTGGTTGAGAAAGGCGGGCACGACAAGGCTTTCACAATTCGTGATCGCGATGGGGAGCGTAAACAGACTTGGCACTATCCAAGTCGCACCGAATGCATGGCTTGCCACACGCGAGCCGCAGGTTTTGTATTGGGCCTGTCGACAGAACAACTAAACAAGAATCATGACTATGGCAATGGAGTTGTTTTGAATCAGTTAGAAGCTTTCGAGCGACTAGGCGTGTTGAAGACTGATTGGTTACCGAAAGCGAAAGACGCGTTGCGAAGGGAATTGAAATCTGAAGAAAAGCCGCAGCGTGAGATTGAGGAAAGATTGGATGCAGCAAAGCCACTGGAGGGTCAGTTGAAGCAACGCTCCAATCAATTGCTTGGCGCGGCGCCGGAGACTTTTGCAAAACTCAGCGATCCCTACGATCCGGCCGCAAATTTGGAAAAGCGAGCTAGAGCTTTCTTGCATTCGAATTGTGCTTACTGCCATGTCGAAGCGGGTGGCGGAAACGCAAAAATAGATTTATCGATCTATGTGGATGCCAACCAGATGAAAATCATCGACGTAGCGCCCACCCATCATACATTCGACAAAACCAATGCTAAACTTGTCGCTTCTGGCGACCCCGACCGATCGGTTTTGCTTCACCGAGTGGCCTTGCGGGGCCCAGGCCAGATGCCACAATTGTCGACCTCAGTTGTGGACGCGGCTGCAGTGCAGATGTTAAGCGATTGGATTAAGTCGCTGGCGCCATCCAACTGAGATCTTTCAACTTCGTATCTAGTGCTTTGTCCAACTTAGTTTTAGGGTGGCACGCTCTGAGGCTTTGCGTGGTGAATGTCGCTCAAACCACGCCCTTCGCAAAGCCTCAGAGCGTGCCACCTAAATACGGATCGATTTGCAGGTTGGACCGGTTTCTGACGAAACCAGCTACATTACGATACTGCGACCCATCATATAGGCACAAACAGTCACTTGGATGTTGGATCGGCGGATGTTAAACTAACGCGTATCAGCGACGTGGGTCGTTGTGCCACCTGCGAAAGCGGGTGGCACGCGACTTCGCTGACACTTGCAATTGTCTTTTGACTAACTTATTCGCTACGCTGCTATCCTTGGAATGATCACCTCGCATGAACGCTTCACCTGAAATTGAACTGGCCAGTCGTAAACAAGAGATCCGCACCGCTGCTCATGCTAATCGCAAAGAGCAGGCGGACAAGGATGGTGTCAGTGGCGTGATTGTTGACCGCTTCATGGGTCTGCCGGAATATGCGGCCGCCAAAACAGTGATGTTCTATATCGATGTCCGCGATGAAGTTCGAACACGACATGCGCTCCCTGCGGCGATTCAAGGCGACAAACGGATTGTGATACCCTACTGCGTAGACGGCGAGTTGGAACTGTTTCACTTAGAGTCGATGGAGGAGCTCGACGTGGGTATGTACAAGATTCTCGAACCCAAAGCGGAATTGCGAACTGTCGCCGCAAAGCGGCTACAGCCCGAAGACCTGGACCTAGTGATGGTGCCAGGCGTTGCGTTTGATCGTAACGGTGGTCGAACTGGTCATGGCAAAGGATATTACGACAAACTGCTTGAACACGCCCGCGCCGACGCCCCGCTTATTGCTCTTGCTTTTGAGTGTCAGATGTTCCCAGAGATCCCCTGCGGATCGCATGACATCTACATGGACAAAGTTGTGACTGAATTGATGGTCTATCCAGGACGTGGTCGAGTGAGCCTTGCGCGTTGAGAATGGGTCATTGCCATTTAGACGATAATCCTTTGAGCAGTTCATACTTCTCGACCATTCGGCCAAACGTCGTCCGCGCGATTTGGGGGTAAACCAACCTCTTTACTACGCGTTGCGAACCGTTTCAATGAGCGCCAAATGAAGCACAGTTTTGTTCACGTTCTTGCGAGGCCCAAAATCTAGAATCAACCGGCGTTATTCGCCTCGAATCCAGAGATGTACCTTAGGATCAAATCCCGCAGGAAATTTTGTTTTTGCATTATAAGTTGGCGGACGATCGAAGTAACAACTCGCCAGATTTTCACATTCGAGTGCCGAGATATCTGCCCCCTGTAGTTTGACACCACTAATGTTCACAGCTTGAAAGTTGCCATCCAGTGTTGCTCCTACCAAGATAGCATCTTCAAACGATGCGCCTTGAAACGAGCCTGGTCCTCCGGCGAGCTTGGCACCAGTGAGTTCAGCGCCAACGAAGGTAGCACCCTGAAACGATGCATCAGCACCGGATAAATTTGCATAACTAAGATTCGCTGCATTAAAGTTCGCGAGTTGAAACGATGCGACACCTCCCGCCAACGTTGCATTATCTAGCTTGCAGCTACGAAACGATGCACTCTGAAAAGCGTTGCTACTGCTCCTAATGGTCATGCCTGTCAGATTCGTCCCATCAAGTTCGGCTTCCCAAAATGAACGTGTGCGGTCCGGCATTCTCTGGCGTGCCAGATCTTGAAGTTGTTCTTTGGCTCGCGCCAATTCTTCCCGTAAGAAATGCAACTGCTGTGCGTATCTTGTTCGTTCACGATCAACCTGACGCCAAGTCGAAAACCAACCGCATGTGAAAGCAACAAGTATGACAACCGTGAAAAGCGATCGAATCGAGAATCTCAACTGTTAATATCCTACTACGACGGTGAAAGGCCAAGTACGCGACTTGCGAGCATGGAATTGCAGCTCCGGTTTAGCCTTCACTGGTTTGTCTTTTATATAGCGAAACTGCGATCGGTGCTACAATTTGCAAGGGCTCCCTTCGATCGAACGATCGTTACCTACAGGTCGTTGACAGGAAGTTGCCGCGGACCGACATGAGTCTTCATTTGCTAAGTTGCCTCGTGAGCTCAAGATACAGAGCTCGTCGCAACGCGTTAGAGACTGGATCTCTTACATTGCCTAGAGTTTAATGCTGCGCCAAGGCGAGCTGTTCTGCGACATTGCCCCATAATACCCTTCGCGATGATTTGCAAATGCAGCACTACTTTTCATCGATCCAGCGGGCGTTTGCTGGCACGTAACGGATAGTTAAATCATGCTCGGTTTGTGACAAAGAAGGAATCATCATTGACCCGAGATTGGCGGTGCGGGCAGAACCAACGGTGCCGAAGAACGGGGTATTTGGTTCGCCAAGTCGCGGAGTGCTTTTAGGGCGGCTTGAAATTCGGGCTGCGAGCGGAGTGCTGAAAACTGAGGATTTGTCTCAACTCGCTCGTATCGAATTATTATATCATGCACTTCGTCAAAAGTGATCGGCTGGCCGCTAAGCCAGGTGCTCGGCAAATCCAAGTACTGCTTCCACTGGACATCGACTTTGGCTTGCAGGGCAGCGACGTTTTGAGCTAGCTGTTTCGCCCGTGGATCTACGCTAACAGAAGCAGGCCCCCCCTGGCCCAAAGGAGGTCCCGCGGGCGAATTCGAGGCCAGCACTTGGCCATCCGCATGCGGCGCAGAAACCGCGGTAAACCGAGCGAGTGCGTTGACGAGGGCATCAGCCGAAGGAGGTACCACACCAGGTACACCTGGTCTCATTTGATAGTAGTTTTGCGTGGCGAGAATGTCCGATTGCAATACTGCACCGCTCAGCGAAACGCCAGCAAATAAACCTCGGCTTCGAGAATATGTCAAGATTTCCGCCTGCATCCGCACATCGGTGGAGGCACTCGCGTATCGTCCCAACGGTCCAGCTGCGACCGATGCGTCAGCCCCTAGAGTTACCTTGCCTTGGCGTAAATTGTCAAGACTTTTTGGAGTACGAAAAACGAGGACGAGATCGGTGGCTTGTAAACCTATTTGCCAACCCAGGCTACCTCCACCGATGGTGATAAACTCGGGTGCCAACCACCTTCCATTCGCATCTCGAGTCACGACGACCCCACGCCCTCCACTGACGCCAACCACAAACGCGCCTCGCACATAATGAGGAGCAATTGCGATGGCGTACGCTTCGGCCAGCAGTCGTTCTGGAATGCGTTCGACGCTTCCAGCCGTGAGCTCTTGCAGAACGACAGCTGCTTCGTTAACGACCCCGGATTCAGAAGAAATTGGACTGCCCGGCACCTGCAAAATCTGTGCATGCAAATGACCATGGGCTGTCATTACGAATAGCAGAGAAATAACTGCTGAGCCAAGCGAGCTACGGGCTGACATGTGTTCACGAATCCGTTCGAAGACGAAGAAGCTACCAAGCAACTATTTCACAGACTAACTACTTACAGATCCCGTTTCAACAGCACTCTGCCACCCTGCGAAAATGGCTGATCTTTAGCTGCGATTGATCTGATCCTTAGCTGCGATTGATATTGTCTATCTAGTAGCATCACTTGGGTTCCATCTGGTATGGCGAAAAGTCGGTAGCGGAATGCGTCAAGCATTTCGTGCATGCAACTTTGGCCCGCAATATCAACTCCCGAAAGCCTTGACGGCTTCCGCTACTGCGTTTGTTCACGACTTTCCGACAGCCCAGGTTCCATCTTATCGTAAGAATCGTGGCGATCCTGAGCGGTCTCCATGACGTTCCAGTGTACGACTTGACCGATTACATTCCCGCCAATCTCTTCGCATTCCGCGAATGTCCTGCCTGCTAGGGGGCTGCCGCTTGGGCACACTCGTACAACAGTGATGTTGCGTCCGTTTAGAAAGGCCTCATTTCGCGGCTAACTTGATCCACGTTGGCGCGTGATCGCTCGTTTTTTCCCACCCGCGTACCTCGCGATCAACGTTCCCGTCCCGGAGGCGACTTGCGACCTGAGGGCTAAGCAAGAAGTGATCTATTCGGATGCCCGCATTACGTGCATAGGAGTTCCGAAAGTAGTCCCAGAAAGTGTAGATCGGTTCGTCGGGGTAAAGGGTTCGAAGAGCATCAGTCCAACCCTGCGCGAGGAGCTTCCTATAAGCCGCACGAGACTCTGGGAAAAACAGTGCGTCGTTTTTCCAGCTGTCTGGTTTATATGCATCAATGTCTTCTGGGATCACGTTGTAATCGCCCGTGAGAATCGTCGGCACCTCCGCAGCTAGCAGCGTCTTTGCATACTTCTGAAGTCGGATAAACCACTGCAATTTGTAATCGAACTTCGGTCCAGGTGCAGGATTGCCATTTGGAAGATAAAGGTTCCCGATGATGATACCTTTGATATCTGCCTCAATGTAACGGCTGTGCAGGTCCGCTGCGTCGCCAGGCAGTCCTCGCCTTGTCTCCTTGGGTCTATCACCTCGCGCCAGAATGGCGACACCGTTCCATTGTTTCTGTCCATGCCAGATAGCTCCATAGCCGGCATCTTCGATCGCAGCTTCAGGAAACTTCTCGTTTGGGGCTTTCAATTCTTGGAGGCATACGACATCCGGTTTCGCCGCTTCAAGCCAACGCACGAGCACAGGTAACCGCCCGTTTACACCATTCACGTTATAAGTTGCGATCTTCATAGTCACCCACCAACGACGAAGCGCCTCAATGGACGCTGGTTTACACTACTTCAGCATTCCCAAATTCTTCAGTACTTTGATCGGGCTAGTAAGGTTTTGCTTAGTCTTGCTTATCTCTTTCCAAGGGTCGTCTTTTGCATTTTCGACCCGGCGCACGCTGTTGTGAATGGTAAAGAAGTCGGATGTTATCTTAGGCGTCAGCTCATCCCAAGTCAGCGGCATTGAAACAGGCGCACCAGGCCGCGCTCTAAGCGAGTAAGGAACAACGGCAGTAGCTCCCCTCCCGTTCCGGAGATAATCCAGAAAAATTTTGTTCTTCCGAGCTGCTTTCGACATGTTCGCTGTGTACTGATTCGGTGAGGCAATTACAACCGCATCAGCGACTGCCTTGCAGAACGGCTTTGCCTCGTCCCAGTCGTGGCGGCGCTCGATGGGAACCACCAAGTGCAGCCCTTTACCGCCAGTTGTCTTCACAAAACTCTGCAAGCCGAGATCTCTTAGAAATTGGCAAATGTGACGAGCTCCCTGGACAACGCGTTCCCACGTGACCTCAGGACTAGGGTCCATGTCAAAAACCAATCGATCGGGCTTGTCAAGCTTGTCTTCCTTCGATCCCCACGCGTGTACTTCGAGGGCACCAATCTGTGCTAATGCCACAAGGCCCTCCACATTATCGACAACAACGTAGTTCTCTGTTTTATCGGATTCGCGTATAGGGATCTGCCTAAGAATTCCGGGCGTGCCGATGCCTGGATGCTTCTGATAAAAGCACTCCTTTGCTTGTCCGTCGGGGCAGCGAACGAGCACAAGCGGGCGATGCGCAATATGAGGCAGCATCCATTCCGAGATTTTCTCGTAATAGGCTGCGACTTCCAGTTTCGTAACGTCTGTATCTGGATAGAGAACTTTGGCGGGATGAGTGAGCCGTACTCCTGCGAATGTCGCGGACGTGACATCGTAGGTACTGCCACCTTTCGTTGTGACCGCCCCTTTATTCGTGCTGCGTGCGGTGCTGTGAGGCGAAACCGCCGCCTTCTCAGCGGGATCCGAAGGTGTTTTCAAAGGGATTGATTTCACTGCCGCCTTTTGTATTGCTTTTTTTACTGGCATAGCTTTATCCAGCGTCACTTCGTTAGCGGCCTTATCTTCACGAAGTCCGGAATACACCGCGTGCCGAAGTATTCCTTCCCGAGTTCGACTTCCATAGGTGATCTGGGCTACCAACGATGGCGTTAGCCAGTGCGCGGTGCGGATGTCGCCTGTCTTTGTCACCCGATCGATAAACGGAGAAGTCGATTGTTCGAGTACTTTGAACTGTGTGAGCAATGTCGACAATTCCTCATTGTCAAACCCAGTTCCCACTTTTCCTGCGTATCTCAGATGCTTATCCGCATCGTAGTACCCCAAGAGAAGCGCCCCAAATCCGACTCGCAAGCCCGACGGTTCGGTATAACCACCGATGACAAATTCTTCTTTCAGTTGGCATTTTACTTTTAACCAGTTGTACCCTCGGCCAGGGCGATGTGGCGCGTTCCTCAATTTTGAGATGCATCCTTCCAAACCAAGCTTGCATGCCCCGTCGTGAAATTGCTCTCCCGATCCACAGACATGGCCTGAGTAATGCAAAGGTGAATCGCTTTTATTGGTAGCAAGGAGGTCCGCAAGAAGTGCTTTACGTTCCTCTAAGGGCAGTGTGGTCAGACTACGGCCGTTAAGGTAAAGGATGTCGAAAGCGTAGTAACGCAACTGGCTCTCCGTGTGATCGCGAAATGCGTTCTGCAGCGCTTGAAAATCAGTAATTCCCTCTGAATTCATCACTACAACTTCGCCATCAATGACTGCTTGCTTCACTGGTATTTCACGAACCGCTTCGACGAGCGAGTTCATCTTTCCCGTCCAGTCTTGATGATTGCGGCTGATGAATTTTACATTCTTGCCGTCTATCCGGCAGATCATTCGGTAACCATCAAACTTGATTTCGTGCAGCCACTGATCACCCTCGGGTGCTTTTTCGGCAAGGGTAGCAAGTTGAACTTCGATACGGCGGGGCAACGTCGCTTTAGTCCCAGCTACAAACGCTTTGGTAGACTTTGCAGCGGGCCGTTTCTTCACGGGCTTGATAGACTCACGTACTGAAGGCACATTTTTAAGTTAGGCTTAAATGCTGCATCCACGCAGCAGAGCAATAATAATTACAGTCGCAATAACTGAAACAACAATTGAGCCGACAATCCCGAGACGGCTTGAAAAGAAAAACATTTAAGGGCTGCTTGTTGGCTAGTGGCAATGTCGGCACAAGTTCAATGTTTAGCGCAGTCTATAAGACGCAATCTCGCGGCACAGGATAACTGCGAGTCAGTAGAGCTCACCGCAACCTATTTTCCGAGTTCGGCCCTTATCGCTTCACTGGAGGACCCAACTTTCTTAACCACTTCTTTGAGTTTCTCCGCCGATATGCCGAACTTCTCAGACCAATAACGAACCTCGTAGTCTTCAGAAGTATTGATACGTGACCGCTCTGGTTCACCACGATCCTGTTTGTTATCCATGACTTACGTCCTCAGTTGGGGATTAAATAAATGCACAATGCCGCAACTGCATTTGTGGTGCACTGTCGACTCTGCATTTTTGACATGCGCGATGCGAGATCACTTTGCCTCAAGATGCGTCAAATGCGATGCAGTTGCCACGTCAGCCAACAGTGAAGATAGGCTAGCAAACGCTATGCCCGATGGTACTGAGAAATTGTGTTAGTCCAGAGTACTTCTAAGCGGCTTCAACAACTTGCAGATGGAAGTTTTCGGAGTTCGAGCGAAATGAGTTATCGCCTCGGACACTCAGGGTGCACTGGCGTTTGCTCGGTTGAATAGAAGAAATTTAGTGGTCGGCAATTTCCAACACAGGTAACTTGACTTTCGAGAGTCGGCGCGTGATAGCACGGCCTAGGAGCCGTGGCACAGTGTTTGCTGAGCATTTGCTAGCAAAAGAACTTCTGGAAAATTGAGTCATCGGATGGCTAAAATTCCTTACTTAAAGGTAATCACGATGGCTGCGCGTCCGACCTGGAAAGGTTTTCTCAAGCTCTCGCTCGTTTCAGTCGGAGTTAAAGCGTATACAGTTGCAGATAGTGGCCAAAGTCATATAACGCTAAACCAGCTACACTCAAAATGTCACCGCAGGATACAGTATAAAAAAACTTGCCCCGAGCATGGTGAGGTGTCTAGCGACGAAATTATTTCGGGCTATCAGATAGGTGAGGATCAGTATGTGCCAATCGATAAAGATGAGCTGACCGCAATTCGCAGGAAGAACGATCAGGCTATTGAGATAGCTACTTTTATTGGCGAAGACGAACTGGACGATCGATTCCTGACGGACCGTTCCTATTACTTGGTACCTGATGGAAAAGTTGCACAAAAACCTTACGCGCTGATTCGTGAGACGCTCGAAAGTGAGAGTATCCGCGCAATCGCCGAAGTAATCCTCAGTGAAAGGGAACAGCACGTCGTTGTCCGCCCGCTCGGAACCTTGCTAATTATGACGGTACTTCAGCATCAACAAGAACTGAAACTTCCAACAGGCTTCGAGGAGGAGGTCGACGATCTCGAAGTGGCCGCGCAGGAGTTAAAGTTAACTAAGCAATTAGTCTCTGGAATGACACAAAGAAATTGGGACTTCGGCGATTATAAGGACAACTACCAGCAGCGGCTAAGCGAACTTATTGCAGCCAAGGTAGAAGGCAAAGAGCTAGTCAAGCCACCCGCAACCGAAGCTCCTACGATTATCAATTTAATGGATGCACTGAGGGCAAGTATTGAACAGATTCCGTCAGCCGGAAGCAAACAGAAGAGGCCGGCCAATGAAGCGACCACTACGAAGGTAGAGGCAAAAAAGAAACCAGACAAAAAGGTTGCGCCGAGTACACCACGAACTGCATCGAAGAGCAAGTCAACGAAGCGGAAGACCGGTTGATGCATACCACCGGGAATTTTCCGGAAGGAAGCCGAATCACGTTCACTGGCCGTTTAGCGTCAATGAGCCGAGCCTCCGCTATAAAGGCTGTTTGCGACCGGGGAGGAGCGGTTCGCGATCTTGTAACTCAACGAACGAACTTGCTAGTGATCGGTGCCGACGGATGGCCGCTGAGGAAATCAGGTTCGATTACCCGCAATCTGCAGCGCGCCAGCAAACTACAAGATTCAGGATACGGTGTTTCGATCATTAGCGAGGCAGAGTTTCTGGGCCGAATGTGCGACAGCAATCAAATTCCATCTGTCCATCGCGAACACACCGTGGAGCAACTCAGCCGACTGTTAGGTATTAGCGGTTTAAGGTTGCGCCGCTGGATTAGCTTTGGTCTGATTCAGTCCAACGATAACTCGTCGGTGACACCCATGTTTGACTTCCAGCAGGTCGCGGCGGCGAAGGCATTGTCCCGACTTGTAGATCGCGGGATCCCGCCGAGCAAGTTGGCTAACAGCTTGCGGAGGTTGCAGCGCTGGTTGCCAGATGATGGACGACTAGGAGTGAGTATCGTCGCGCTCGAAAATCAACTTCTTCTCCGTGATGGCGACGAACTGATCGACTCGCATGGCCAGTTCTATTTTGCGTTTGATAAACGACTCGACAATTCACCGCTTAATACTTCGCCTGACGTATTTAAGTCGATAGGTCCAGATGCATTATTCGATCGGGCCTACCAGAAGGAATGTGCTGGCAATCTCAGTGACGCGATTGCTGATTATACCAGTTGGCTAGAAAGCTTCGGTGATGACCATGAAGTCTTATTCAATTTGGCAAATGTACATTTACAGAAAGGCATCGTTGAGCGAGCAGTGCATTTTTACTATCGCTGCGTTGAAGTAGAACCGGCTTATGCTCGCGCTTGGAACAATCTCGGACTTTGTCTGCAACAGCTGGGTGATGACACCGAGGCGATTGCTGCATTGAGGCAAGCAGTAGACATCGATCCAGACGACGTTGAAATGATGTTCAACTTGGCTGATTTGCTTGACGAAACCGGCAGACTTTCCGAGGCGAGACTTTTCTGGTTACGAATAGCTCGGAATCGGGGCCAGTGTGCAGACGAACTAAAGCAATATGCCGAAAAGCGAGTAAGCGAGACTCCGTCCCACGCCATCGGGCAGTAGCAGTGAAGCGGGAAAGGTATTTGACTGGAATTTGACTTTATCTAAACAACCACGAAGATCTTCCAATAGCATTGGTAACTCTTATCCACCAACAGGAGGTGTAAACAATTTTTTTGCGATTTATGGATGGCGTCGTATCGCAGATACATGGAGTATGCTTTCGCAGCACAATAGCACGCAAAACCGTATCTTCCAGAGCATTGAGAAACTGTCGGAGAAGCTAGACGGAAAGCTAGACGGAAAGCTCGATTACGCCGCTGCGTTTCTCGACATGACAACCGACTACTTCGAGCATACAGGCATACAGTCAATTGCTCGAAGCTTAATCACCCGCGCGATGTCAGAAGTTTGAATTATAGACCAGCTCAAGAACTCAGTCTGTTGATGTCGTGACCCGATCCAACTCGATATATTGGATACTATGGGGCCACGACCAGATATTCCGTGGTTGAGCAGAGGTTTCCTTAATCCAACCGGCATCTTGGTATCCAGGGGGCGCATGAAATTAAAACGTTTAGTTCGTTGATTCGACTATGAGTTCCATTCGAATTCGGGATCTGATACTTTACGAAAGTTCGAAAACCGGACTTCAAAATTCTATTTTCTTTCGAGTTACGTCAAATGGGCATTCTTGATTGGCTGAAAGGTCGGTTCTCAAGTCGCGCTAAGCATCTTGCGATGTACCGAGACGGTATGTCAAAGGCGAAGATGGGCGACTTTGCTGGGGCAGTTTCGGACTACACAACCGTTATAAACGCAGCCGGAATAACGAATGATGTGCTAGGAATGGCACTCTACAACCGAGCGCTCGCCTACTCATCTATGCACGAAAACAATAAAGCGGCGGAAGATCTTGCAAAGGTCGCAAGTATACCTGGTTTGCCAGAGAATATAAAACTGGCTGCTGGTCAGCGGCAAGAACGAATACGGAGGAGAGAGGCTTAAGCGTTGAAAGCAGCAACCGCTAGCCGAGTTGCGTTAAACGCTCGCGGATCGAGGAATACGCGTTCCCACCGATCGCCTTGGGGGATACAGCCAGGTCGACACCTAACGACCCCATGTGGTTGCTCGACGATACAGTAGGTCCAGAACCCATCCACCAACAATGCCTTAGATCGAATAATAAACGTTGTTGCCCCTCACGAAGGGCTTCTGTTCATGCCGCAGGGCGATGCCCCGAATCTCTCGGTCGTGACATGCCCATAAACAATGTTAACAAGTTTTTCACGAGAAACACGAACAATCGCTTGATCGAATGCTTCGAATCGCACACTACGATTGTCGTCTCTGGCATTAGAATTGCCAGACCATGTACTTCAAGCGGAATCGATTGAGATCGGCAGATTAAACTACATCCTTCGTACCACGCAACATTGGTACAACTACCGAAGAGGACACAACTCCATTGGTCGATGAACAATATGTGCATTTCTTAAGTCGTTCAGAAGCCACTAAGTCGCTGGTGACAGCCCTCGCTAATTTCTCTGCCACTCGGTAGACTCCATATAGGATGTTTTTGATTCACCGTTGGCCCCGCAGGTGTGGAACGGTACAAACCAACTCTAATGGAAAGTAAGAAGATATGGCAAAGCAAACTAAAGGAAAGCCCAAGCACCAAATACACGAAGTGGGGGGTGACGCTTTAGAGGGTGCACAGGCCAAGCAAGCAGGCGCAAACTTTGAATGGTATTCAGGGAGGGTTACTCGACTCGGATTTTATGAAGTTGCGGGAGGGCGTAGCGTTTCCATTATTTGGGACGTCGGTGGCGTGTCTTCTCAGCAAGGTGACATTACCGACGAACAATGGGAAATATTTAAGTTAGCCTTTCAATCAACGGGGCGAATCGCAGTTCTTAGCGATCTACCTCCAGATGGTGCGATGTATGATTACCGATTTCTCGAAGTAGTCAGATAATAGCGAAGCAGAATGCCCGGCGGCATGCGCAATTGCATTCCTTTTACGAGCGCATCCCTAGAGTCCTAACTTCCCTTTGTGTTGGCCAGAGGCGATCCTGATCGCGACAATACTCAGAATTAAAGATCGGGTCGCTGCGGATGTTGCCGCCATTGTTTGTTGACGATCAGACGGGCGCCACGACGGAACGAGAGATAGGACCATCCCCACTGCAGGACAACCAGCGTTCGATTCCTAAATCCTGTCAAAAAATAAATATGCACCAGCAACCACATCAGCCAAGCCGTAAAGCCGGTGACTTTGATACTCCCGACTTCGACGATGGCTCGACTGCGACCAATAGTCGCCATACTTCCCTTATCTACATACTTGAAGGGTGTTCGAGATTCATCATTCGACGATCGTCCGATAGCCAATAGCTTCACTTCGCGGCGAATCAGTTTAGCAAGATATTGCCCTTGCTGAGTCGCGACCGGTGCGACGCCGGGAAGGAGTTTGTCAGCTTGCATACAGCAGGCTTGATCACCTGCGAAGAAAGCGTTCGGATGACTTTTGATACTCAAATCAGCTTCGACCACAACTCGGCCCTGACGGTCTACTTCTAAACCCGCGTCCTTGCCCAGCGGAGAAGCTTGCACGCCAGCCGCCCACAGGACGGTTGCAGAAAGAATACGTTCGCTGCCTACCTCCACACCTTCGGCGTCGATCTTGGTCACCATACTGTTCGTCCAAACCTGGACTCCCAATTGTTCAAGATCGCGGGCCGCATGGGATGCAAGCGATTCCGCAAACATCGGGAGTATGCGTGGGCCAGTTTCTATCAGGATCACTCGAGCAGCAGCGGCATTGATGTTTCGAAAGTCTTTAGCCAATGTAAAGCGACTCATTTCACCGATGGCTCCAGCCAACTCAACGCCCGTCGGTCCACCTCCGACAATCACGAACGTCAACAATCGCTTCCGATCGACCGCTGAATCGCTTCGCTCGGCTGCTTCGTAGGCGGTCAAAACGCGTCGCCTAATCTCCGTAGCTTGCTCGAGTGTCTTTAGTCCAGGGGCGAACTCTTCCCACTCTTCATGCTTGAAATAACTGTGCCGCGCACCGCAGCACGAGATCAAGTAATCAAACTGCAGCGAACCGAAATCCGCTTCGACACGGTTCTCAGCTAAGTGCAGCGAGCGGATCTCGCCTTGCAGCACTCGAATATTCTTGTATTTTGCAAGCAAGCTGCGAATTGGCACCGCAATATCCGCTGGGCTCAGACCCGCCATAGCGACTTGATACAGCAGCGGTTGAAAAAGATGGTGATTCGATTTATCTACAATCGTAACTTCCACATCCTGTACCCCTCCCAAACCCTTAGCTGCATTCAGCCCCGCGAATCCGCCGCCCACAATCAAAACTTGTACCATGCCAGCCTCCAGCGATTATTAAACGTCAATGTGAACCTAAACTTAACCGTTTTCTCGCAAAAGAGAATTGGTGAGACCGCTTACCGAAGTCAGGTGCTGGTGTTGGGTTACGTCGTCCACTATCCCCTGCTTGCAACGCTGTGAAGCATTTTTCTTAGTAAGGTAGCTGGTTTCGTGAGAAACCGGATGCAGTAGAAAGGTCAACCAGTGCGCGCGGTTTCTCCCGAAACCAGCTACATTTGCTCTCCAAAATGTTTCACAGTTTGGTGTGCCGTCATTTCATACATGTAAGTGACACTTGCGGCCTAATTCATGAATGAAGTGGAGGTGGGGCGCAAGGTCAAAGTCCGCTTCAGTCGCGGCGAAGAGGACAGAACGGTGAAAGTCACCACTTCAAAATACAACCTTAAATTATATAGCCATTGACTTTAACATAACCGTTTCCATTCGATTTGGAGCTCGCACGTCAGCAAAGCCCATTTCCGTAAGTTGTTTTTCGAGTGCGAGCAACCGCTGCGGTTCGCCGTGAACCAGTCGAACTTGGCTAGTTCCGCCCACTGCTCCTCGAAGAAGCCATTCAAAATCGTCTTTGTCAGCGTGTCCGGAAAAGCCCTTGACCTCCGCTACTTCGATCCATTTATTCCAGGTTTTTCCATGAAATCGCACCGTAGGAATAGGCGACAAAAGTTGTGCACCCATCGAATCCGGAGCTTGATAGCTGACTAAGACAATCGTCGAACGAGGATCGTCGATGTGTTGTTTTAGATGCTGTACAATTTGACCTCCTTCGCACATCCCGCCGGAGGCAACGATGATGCACTGCTCGCGTTGCGTTGACCTTTGCAATGCATCGTCTTCGGATTCAAGCCATTCGCAAGGGATTTCTTCTAACTCAGGAGAAAGGCTGTCTTTGTGTTTGTGACAGACATTGTCGATTTTTTGTGCCAGTGGACTATCGACATAGATCGGCATACGTGGCAAAAGTCCCTTGGCCATCCAAAGTCGCAAATAGTATAAAACAAGATGCGTCCGTCCGAGGCTAAATGCAGGAATCAACACCTTCCCGCCACGTTCAAAGGTGCTAGTGACGATTGCCGACATCTTTGCAGACATCGCCTCAAGCGAATCGTGGGTTTTTCCACCGTAAGTACTCTCGCAAATAATCAGGTCAGCTGCCGGAACCGGTGATGGTTCGGCGACGTAGGGCACTCCGCGACGGCCTAAATCCCCCGTGAAGACGATCGAATGTACTCTGCTATCAATGCGGCCCTTGAACTCAATCATGGCACTGCCAAGAATATGCCCGGAGTCGATAAAGCGGATTTGCACATCGGGGTTTACGTCGACTGACTCTAGGTAATTTACGCCTACACACGTCTCGATCACTCTGTCGACCTCTTCATAGTCAAAGAGAAACTGCCCATTTCTCGGATTTCGCGAGTTGGCCAGCATTGCGTTTTCGTTTTCATTGATCCTCGCCGAGTCCTCCAACATCACCTCAATCAAGTCCTTCGTAGGCGGCGTGCAATAAATGGGACCGGTGAAACCCTGTCGGATTAAGTTCGGGAGATTGCCACAATGATCGACGTGTGCATGGCTTAGGAACACCGCATCAATGGTCGAGGGCTCAAAGGGAAAGTTCGAGTTTAGTCGCCTCGACTCCTCTCGCGACCCTCGAAATAAACCACAGTCAAGAAGAAATCGGTATTGACCGCATTCTAGAAGGTGCATTGAGCCAGAAACAGCTTGCGCCGCGCCGCAGAAAGTTACTTTGGGCGGCTTTCCAGAAGAGAGAATTGCATTGAGTTTCATGTTGCAATTGTACCCGATCAATCTTTCGAAGCCTTCATTGACATAGATCCGAGGCCTGTCTTTCGCCAGCGCATCCGCGATCGTAATGCCTTCAGCGGTTGCCGCAAGAGCCCGATCCTTGAGCAGCAACTGATCCATCAAATCCAGTTTGGGAGTGTGCGATTGAAGTGGGATTGGATGGGCTCCCGTGGATCAAGACATCTAATGGCCAGGAGAAGCTCAGATGGAACACTACGATGGATTACGTTGCGATCGATTGCATAAGTAGCTTGGCGATGATACGAGCCCAGGCTCGTTCGGGATTCGCATCAGATCGAAGAGGATCTTCGCCTAGCCGTGACTTGGAGTCGACAACCTGTTCGGTACCGAAGATCTCGCACTGATTCGGACCACTCAAATCCAGCGCGCGATTTTTTCCAACAAATCGGACACGAACCGCACCACGTGGTTCCGGAGCCGGGGATTTGTGTAATCGGAACTTGCCATACAACCCGAGGTGAATATGCAAAACCCGATCATTCGCGAAGGTATAGTACAAGTGCTTTCCGTGTGCCTCGACAGCCCGTAGCGTCTTGCCGGTGAGCAATTCGGATTCAACCTCGAATCTACCTTGAGGTGAGGTGACTTTCAATCGTTGACCGGCTAGCCATCTTGTATGGTCGCGTGCGAGGCGATGAACGGTGTGGCCCTCAGGCATAAAGGCAAGCTCCGTAATTGGTATTGATAAGCCTTTCCCAGCGGGTTCGACTCTACCGCACCGGATGCCAATGGACATGCAGTCACAAGCCAAGAACGAACCCTTCAGCGTGATCCATGCTACTCGTCCGCTCGCTTGTCCCGGCAGACGAACGCATAGGCGTTGTGATTGTGAATCGATTCGAAATTCTCTGAAAAACACTCGTACCAAACGATACGATCTTCCGCGTTGAGAACGACCGCCAAGTCACGGACGATATCCTCCACAAACTTCGGATTATCGTAAGCTTGTTCGGTCACCCATTTCTCATCGGGACGCTTTAAGACTGAAAATACTTGGGTTGACGCACATTGCTCTATCATCGAAAAAAGTTCTTCGATCCAAAGATGCTGACCTTCTGCCAAGCGAACACGAACCGTCATTTCACATCTCTGATTGTGAGCACCGTAGGCAGAAATCTCTTTGGAGCAGGGGCACAAGCTGGTGGCCGGCACTTTGATCCCGAGAATAAAATCGTCGGTTCCGTTGCTCGCCATTTCAAAAGAGACATCAATGTCCAACTTTCCCGGTTGACCAGTAACGGGAGCCTTTTTGTCAATGAAATACGGAAAAGAAAGCTCTAAATGTACTTCGTCGGCTTTAAGCCGTTCCTTCATCGACCGGCAAACATCGCTCAAAGTGTCTGAGCTGAGCGATTCATGGTGCTCGTTGAGAACCTCCAGAAAACGGGACATATGCGTTCCCTTGACCTCCGGCGGGAGAGCGACATACATGTTGATGGTAGCGACTGTCGTCTGACATCCAGCTCCGGAGCCCGTACCGGGCGTTCGCAAGGTGATCGGGTAGCGGACGGCTTTCACCCCGACCTTATTAATGGCAATATTACGTCGGTCTCCCGTAGATTGGATGTCGGGAAGAGTCGAGGAAGCGATGGATGGTTGCATGGGTGTTTTCTCGAAAATGTGGATTGTGCTCTCATCAACAACTAATCCGCAAACTGTAGATGGCTGCAAAGCGTTCACAAGTCTACAGCGTTCGCGAATGGCCTAAATCGACCGTCACCTGCATCCGACTGGCGTCTGGACACCGAAGCACAAATCGATTGGCATAACCACCCAGGCGAGTCTCTCCGAGACTCGCGGCAAGCTGCGTCTCGGAGAGACGCTGCTACATGAATTAAGCAAACAGACTTTTGATTGAGTGCTTAGCTAAAAGCATCAGAATATCGTTAAGCACTTGCCATCTTTGTACACTCAAAAGGCCCCTGAGGCCGATCCGGTTTGATAACGCTTTACAATGAAAGTCGTCACTCTCCGGACTGTACGGCGTTTAATTTTAAAACGTCTGAAGCAACTCGAATACTGAAAGTGAATCGTATGTCCACTGAAACAATGGCCAAGCCAGTCGCAACAAAAACGATCGTGGAGACTGCAATTGGCAACGGCAGCTTCAACACGCTAGTCGCAGCTGTGAAGGCAGCTGATCTTGTGGCGACACTGAGCAGTGCTGGTCCCTTCACCGTGTTGGCGCCAACTGATGCTGCCTTTGCAAAGCTGCCAGCCGGTACGGTTGAGTCACTGGTTAAGCCAGAAAACAAATCAAAGCTAGCTGCTATCCTGACTTATCACGTCGTGGCAGGAAAAGTACCTGCAGCAACCGTGGTCACACTCAAGGAAGCGAGCACAGTCGAGGGCTCGAAGATTACGATCGAAGTCAAAGATGGCGCAGTTATTCTGAATGGAAACACGAAAGTGATCATTACAGACGTACATTGCAGCAACGGTGTCATCCATGCGATCGATACCGTCTTAATGCCCCCAAGCAAGTAAATTTTAGATCGTCGATATATGAGACTCGTTTGCGATGCAGACGAGTTTTTTCGTTTGGAGGCATGATCGAAGCGAAGCTAATGAGCTTGCATTGAGTCGCTATCTGAACGGCTGCATACTCGCGTCACAGACTCAAGGCAGCGCTCGTCGATTTAAAACTTCAGTCGCGAGATTACCAAGCTCTGTCATTGTCTCACAGCGAACAGCCCCCTCACCTTCGAAAGTGCCAGCACTCCTACCACCAATTAGGAACGTGCCGCCGTATTGCGTTATTACGGTCGCCAAACGACTTATCTCACGATCCTGGACCCGGCTACGGATCGCATTGGTCATCGCAAGCCAAACGATGCTTGGCTTTTCATCTTCCACTACATCGGTCATCACATCGACCGGCGTATTCGGTCCCAAGTTGGTTTCGTCAAAACCGCTTTCATGCAAAACCAACGAAACCATAAGAGATGGAAGTAGATAGGGATCGCCGTCTGGCGCGGCGCCTATTGCTGTTGGCGCATCTGCATCGGGATCGGGAATCGAAAGTCGAATCTGACACAAAGCTCGGACGCAAAGAATCGTAGCACGATGCTCAATGAAGATCGCGCGCTTGTCCGGCCAAAAGTTTCCGATGGACGTCATAGCTTGGTGAATCGGACCATCACAAATCGCCGCAATCGATAGACCGTGAGCGTACATCGCTTGTATCCAGCCAATGACCGCTCTTGCGTGCCCGTCGGTCAACGCAGTCGTTAGCTTCGCACCGAAGTCATCATCGGCAAACTGATTGACTGCCTCGTCGATGCCCAACAGGTCGGGCCGAACGATAGTCACGTTGTTTTCGCGAACGTATCGAATGGCTTCCGTCGCTGGGATTCGTCGATGCCCTCCCCGCGTACGGTGAATCTGCAACTCGCCGCTGTCGGCCATACGCCGCACTGACGATTCGCTAACGCCGATCGCAGCGGCAAATTCAGAGGTAGAAAGCAGGATTTGTTGCATAGCAGTCGCAGCGGTTATGGGGAAACTGACTGATTTGGAAGGTTTGAAAGAACCTGAAGCTAGTTTATCCTAAAAAATCTCCCACTGGAACCCGTAAAATAGCTCAAAAATCCCTTGACGATGCAATATGGTAAGTCCAGAGACAGTTTTGGTAGATTTTGCCAAATTCACCCCTTCAATGTGTTTTTACGCAGAGGTCAAAGATTATGTTCCACTTACCCCTAGATTTGCTGGCGAAGATGCCTGATTTAACAGTCCTTCAATACGCAACGGTAGATAATATTTTTTCGATGACGGTCGCGACCATGGGTGCCGCAGCGATCTTCTTGTTTCTGTCCCGGTCGATGGTTGACGCTCCTTATCGCCCTGCCCTGATGGTCTCGGGCTTGGTTGTCACGATCGCGTGCTATCACTATTTCATGATTCGTCACAGTTGGCAGGGAGCCTACGCCCTATCTAGTGACGGTTACACGGGCACCGGCGCAGGTTTTAACGATTTCTACCGCTACGCGGACTGGATTCTGACGGTACCGTTGTTGATGGTTGAACTAGTGGCCGTTCTCCGCTTAGAAAGGTCGCGTGCGAAGTCGCTGTTGACGCGACTGGTGATAGCGGCCGCCGCCATGATCGCCCTTGGATATCCAGGCGAGGTGATCAGCAATCCTGAAGGCTGGACAATGCGAGTGGTATGGGGAGCGTTGTCTTCGATTCCATTCTTCTACATTTTGTATGTGCTTTGGATCGAATTGACCAAGTCGCTCGATACGCAGCCGGTTGCAGCGCGAAGACTGATCGAAGTTGCTCGTCTAGTTTTGCTGATCACTTGGGCTGTTTATCCAATCGCTTACGCCCTGGGTGGAACACCTCAAGCGCTTCTGGCGAAGTCAGGTGGCGCAGTTGACGCAAGCGGTATTGTCTCCTTGCAAGTCGGATATGCCATTGCGGACATGACAGCCAAGGCTGGATTCGGAATCCTGATCTATTTTATCGCCAGAGCCAAGAGTAGCGATGGAGTAGACGTAACTGACGGCTTAGTCGCAAAGCTAGCGTAGTTCTCAGTCTTCTCACTGGAGCCCAGGCAAATGCACTCAGCATTCATCTCAACACTTGCAATGGCGTTTGCGATTGCAAGTGCAATCGGCCAGGCCTCCTCACGGAGTGTCGAAGTTTTTTCACTAGCAATCCTGGTTGCTCTGGTCGGAGTGCCGCATGGCGCTCTCGATCACGTGGCGGGACAGAGACTCTTTCGTCCGGCGTTCGGGGAATTTTGGGGTTTAGCTTTCTTCTGCGTTTATCTTGCGATTTCGGTGGTTGTTGTGATCGGATGGTATGTGATGCCTGTGGTAACTATCTTTACATTCTTCCTAGTCTCCGCCTGGCACTTTGGACTTGAAGAACGCGATGTTGAGACTGCCGGTTGGCTTCGCCATCTGCTCGCCGTCGCATCTGGTGGAATGATTATCTGGCTGCCTGCTTTGTTTCATGGAAACGAAGTCGCCGAGCTGCTAGCACTTATTACCCCCAGCGATCAAGACATAACGATTGCGTTTTGCGTGAGCGCAGTAGCCGCTTCTGCGACAATACTCGCGCCACTGTGCGCATTTGACTGTATTCGAAAAGAGCTCCAAAGCAGTCGACCGGATCGAAGTTGGGTACAGTTTACGTGGCAGTCGAACAGCTTGCGAATGCTTTCGATCGCTGTCCTTTGTTGCTCCGTTGACCCGTTAGTTTCGTTCACGATCTACTTCTGCGGCTGGCATTCCGTACGCGGCCTGCATCAACTCGCTCAAACGCTCGGCGAATCACGCTTAGTTACTTATCGTAGGTTATTGCCCCTAACCGTTGCTGCCCTAGCGTTAGTATTAGCCGGATCGTTCATCTGGTCATCAACCGCATCCATCGAGACATTTTTGATACGAACTGTTTTTCTTGGTCTAAGCGCTCTGGCAGTTCCGCACCTTTGCCTCCATATAGTCGCTGGCTCCTTTCCGAAGCGGTTTACAAGTCCATCGGCTGCCCATCGCGAGGTGTTTAATCATGCATGACTACATCATCGTAGGCGGTGGCTTGCAAGGTGGACTATTAGCGCTCGCCATCAAGCACCATCAACCTAAAGCGACAATATTGCTAATAGAGCGAGGGAGCACTATAGGCGGAAATCACACTTGGTCGTTCCATCCGAAAGATGTGCCAGCTGAATCAAGTGCATGGATAGATCCGTTGGTCACAAGTCGATGGCAGAACTACATTGTTCGTTTTCCAGAATTCGAGCGGCGCGTTAATCTGCCCTACGCATCGATTAGCTCAAATCACTTTTCCAACGTCGTTACAGAATCCTTTCGGGAATTGCAGACCAGCGGTTACAAACAAAGTTCAATAGTCGATTTTCGCTCTTGCGACATAAGTGAGAACTTTGCCATGGACGCCTCACTGCACTCGAAAAGATCGAACGCAACAAGAGTTCTGCCACATGATCAAGTCGAGTCATTCTTGCTCACTGAGACCGAAATCGAGTTCATCGGTGTACAAAGCGTTCGGACAAAGCGTGGTGTGTCCTTCGCTGGCAAAGTTGTGATTGACTGTCGAGGACCAAGTCGAGTATCGACTAAGCAGTCACCCAACGCACCATTCAGCGGTGGCTTTCAAAAGTTCTATGGGTTCGAAATCGAGTTGCAAAAGGACTGGCCGGAATCGTATCCAGTGGTCATGGACGCTTGCCAAAACCAATCGAACGGTTTTCGCTTCATGTATTCTCTACCGTTTTCAAATCGTCGCGTGTTGGTTGAAGACACTCAATTCTCCGAGGATCCCAAAGTTTATCGCGCGGAGTGTTTGCGCAACATGGAAGAGTTCGTACGCAGAAAGACAAATTCATCATGGAAGATCGTCCGTGAAGAATGCGGCTGTTTGCCGATGCCACTCTCCTACGAGAGCATGCCCCGAGACACTCTTCCGTTGCAAGGCGGTTATGCAGGCGGTTTTTTCCATGCCGCGACCGGATACTCGTTTCCGCTGGCAGTTCGATTCGCCCAAGCGGTTGCCTCAGTGGAAACCTCACGAGTCGCTGAATCAGTTGTGGCGCTAGTATCAGACAATCAATCGCAGGCGAGGTTCGCCCGCCTGCTCAACCGTTTGTTGTTTCATATGGTCAAGCCGAGCAAGCGCTGGGGAATTTTTCAACGATTCTATCGAGTACTTTCGGACGATACGATTTCGCGATTCTATGCGCATCGCTTTAACAAATACGATGCGCTGCGAATAGTTGTCGGTCGTCCTCCCGCTGGCTTAACCCCCATGCGTTTTCTTGACTCGTTTTGGGGGCAAAGGAAACCATCATGTTGATCGAACAAGCAAAAATGCATGAAGCAACCGAACACGAGTTAATGAGGTCGTCGCGAGATCCTGTACAAGATCTGCTTGAAGCCGGACTAATGCAACCTTCGAACGCGTTTCTTGGACATGGCGGCAAACGGTTCCGAGCTGCATTGATTGAGCTCAGTTACGCAATTGGCGGAGGACGGGAGGCTGTTCAAACTCCGCTTATTAATGCGATCGAAATGCTTCACGCGGGCTCGTTGATCATTGACGACATCGAAGATGGATCGGAATGGCGGCGAGGGGAGCCAGCGTTGCACCGTCAAGTCGGACTTCCGCTCGCGCTCAACACTGGAAATTGGATGTACTTCCGAGCGTTGGAATTGCTCGGTGACCTTGCCAAAGATAACGCCTCTGGGAACAGAATTCTAGGCATTTCGATTGGTACGATTCGAAAGTGTCACGAAGGACAAGCACTCGACTTGACAGCCAGAATACACGAGATCGATCAGCGAGACGTACTAGCCGTTGCTGAAGCAATTGGCGAGCGTAAGACAGGCGCCTTGACGTCGCTCGCAGCTCGCCTTGGGGCAATGACGGCAGGCGCGCCTTACGATTATGAACAGGCACTTGCTGCGTTTGGATGTGAACTGGGCATTTGCTTGCAGATGCGGAACGACCTTGATGAACTGCGATTGGTTGCCAATAACGGTTTGCGCCATGATGACATGAAGAACGCGCGCGTCACTTGGCCTTGGGCGTGGTACGCGGAGAGTTGCGCGAACGAAACATTCAAAGAGGCGCAATTACGTGCCTACTTTGCCACCAACGATGCTAATGTTGCAAAAAATGTTGCGACAGAGATCGAGTGGCAGATCGGAGCTTATGGCGATCAAGAAATCGAGAGTCGCCTACGAATCGCTTACTCTGAACTAAGTGAAATCGTTGGTGTTTCAAAATCGCTTTGCGATCTCCAGTTTTTGTTGCAGGCGGTCAATGCGTCAGCAGTAGCACCTGTAGCGAACTCAAACTTTCAAGAATCGTCAATCCAGGTTGCAGATCGAGCCGCCCCATGAGCCAATTATCTACCCAAGTCGAACCCTTCTATGGACCTCTTAACGCGGGTCGCGACAACCATCACACCGTAAATGATCATGGCAGTGACACACGAGTACGTTTACGCGGTGCCGTCATCGGTAGTGGCTTTGGCGGGCTTGCAGCGGCAATTCGTTTGCAAGCGATGGGTATCCAGACAACCTGCTTCGAGGGACGCGACAAACCGGGTGGACGAGCTTACGTCTACAACGACAGCGGTTTCACATTCGATGCAGGACCGACTGTTATCACGGCTCCGCATTGCATCGAAGAACTGTTTACGCTTGCCGGTCGGCGGATGGAGGACTACCTCACGCTGCTGCCTGTAACGCCGCTTTATCGGCTACAGTGGACCGATGGCGTAGTATTTGACTATGTCGCAGACGAGGCGGGATTGATAGACCAGATTCGCCGAATCAATCCGCGTGATGTCGATGGATATCGACGCTTTGCAGACTACTCACGGCGAGTTTTTGAGAAGGGCTATGTAGAACTGGGAGCGACCCCGTTTCTGAAATTTACAGACATGCTGCGAGTCAGTCCTGCGTTGATGCGCTTGCGAGCCGATCGCAGCGTCTACTCCGCTGTGTCACGTTTTATCAAAGACGAGCACCTGCGGCAGGCATTTAGCTTCCATCCGCTCCTGGTTGGCGGCAATCCAATGGAAACGAGTTCTATATACACCCTCATTCACTGGATCGAACGAAAGTGGGGAGTGTTCTTTCCAAAAGGTGGCACGGGAGCATTGGTGAACGGTTTGGTTCGACTGTTCACAGACATCGGCGGCGAGCTGCGACTTGACTCGTCCGTTGAACACGTCGAGCTGTCGACCACCGACACAGCGATAAACCCGAATCGACTTTCGCATTTGGTCACTACTAAGCAACGCTGCAAAGAGCGGTTCGATGTCGTCGTCTCTAATGCTGATATCCATCACACCTACTCGAGACTGTACAAAGGCATTCCGACCGCAGCTCATGCTCAACGAAAACTGGAACGAGCCGAATGGTCGATGTCGTTATTCGTAATGTATTTTGGTACAAGTCGTCGCTATGAGAACCTAGCTCATCACACGATCCTCTTCGGACCACGTTTCAAGGGATTATTGAAGGACATCTTCGCTGGCAATACGCTGGCAGATGACTTCAGCCTTTATTTGCATGCACCGACCGTCACTGACCGATCCCTAGCACCCGATGGCGGAGAAGCGTTTTACGTTTTAAGCCCCGTCCCTAACCTAGCGAAAGCAAATCTCAATTGGGAAGCGATTTCACAGGCATACGGTGATGCAATCCTAGCGTCGCTTGAAACGCATCTGCCTGGACTTCGAGAGTCGATTGTCACTCGGCGCCACTTCACACCTCAGCAATTCAAGACGGAGCTGAATGCATATCAAGGCTCAGCCTTTTCGGTTGCACCGAAGTTGACGCAAAGCGCTTACTTCCGACCTCATAATCGCAGCGATGGCATTCCCGGTTTGTACATCGCGGGAGCCGGAACGCATCCGGGAGCTGGAGTTCCAGGCGTGATCAATTCCGCCAAGGCAACCTGCAACTTGATTGCACAAGACTACGGAGTGATGGTTCATGCATGACTCATTCGATTCGATTCCACATAACGAGAAAGATGTGATTCGCCACCACAGTAAATCGTTCTCGCTTGCGGCGCGCCTATTACCGAGTAACGTTCGCGCAGATGTAAGGAAACTGTACGCTTGGTGCCGCTGGTGCGACAATGCGGTTGACGACGCGCCGTCACGGGTGCTTGCCGAACAGCGTCTTCTACGACTTCGGGTAGATGTCGATCGCATCTATGACAACCAAGAGACCATTCACCCGGCATCGGCATGGTTAGCAAACTTGGTACGCCGCTACTCCATCCCAAAAGAACATCCGCTCGATCTGCTAGCGGGTATGGAAATGGACGTGTGTCATCGCCCGATTCAATCCCAAGAAGACCTGCTTTTGTATTGTCATCGCGCGGCAGGGTCGGTCGGACAGATGATGTGCTTTCTACTCGGTGCATCCCAAGTGCAAGCTCTCAGCTATGCCGATTCACTCGGCATGGCGATGCAAATGACGAATATCGCCAGAGACGTTAAAGAAGATCAGCAGTCTGGACGTTGCTATCTGCCTAAGTGTTGGCTCGACGCGGTCCCGCCGAAAGAGGGCTTACCAACCAATGAGAATGTTCGAGTAGCAGTTAAGCGGTTGCTTGCACTGGCCGATCAGCATTACGCGATTGGAATCGAAGGTTTGCAATACCTTCCCTCGCGATCCAAACGTGCCATACGAATTGCGGCGGACCTCTATCGAGAAATCGGAGAGACAATTCGTCGCAGCGATTACCGCGTAATGGATGGTCGAGCGTTTGTTCCGATGTCGCGAAAGGTAGTACTCGTCGTCAAGGGGTTGATCCGGTCGCGACACCAAACAAAACCCACAGTTTCTCCGGTTACAACAGTTCACCCGTTTCCGTTTACTCCACTAAGTTAGGTACATGATGATGAACAAAGAAGCTTTCTATTTGGCCACACTTGGCGTGTCGCTAACCGCAATTATGGCAACAGCCATGTTTTTACTTGTCGCCTACAATCCAAAAGACGCCGCGACCTACAACAACTTGCCATGGATCTACGCTGTCGCTAGTGCGACAGTTGGATGTTTAACGCAAGCTACTCTTTACCGAATGGATAGGGCGATGCGGCTGCAACCCGTTCGCATTGAAAGCGACACACGTCGCTGAGTGCGTTCAACTAAGCGCTCGCGTAATTTCCAACTATAAATGTTGGTGGCATGACAATTACAAAAAATGGCAAATTACTGTTAGTTGGCTGGCCTATTTGACTCGCCAATATAACTCTTAGCTCTGGAATTCTTTTTGAAAAAAATTTAATGGTCAAGATTAGTAGTGGTGTGCTGTTTTTCATCGCAGCGGCAGGAATCTCATTTCTGTTCTCTGTATCTCTATGGTTCAGTGGTTACCGCGAAGAAGGGGTCTTTGTCGGAATATGGGTTCCTTCGATCCTCTCATTTGGCAACTTGCTTTTGATGAATCGAAATACTAGACAATGACAATCCTCATTTTCCTTTTGGGGTGCATTGCAACTGCTTGTACCCTTACCGGTGCTATTCTGATCTGTGCTCAAGAAGATCAGGACCGCTCGGATCGACTCGAAACCATCAAACGGAACGCGGCGGACCAGACCGACCTCGGCAACTAAGCGATCATAAAGCGAGTGACTGGCTTTGGTGCCATGAGGACCAAGGTAATGGTCCTTGCGAGCGATGGTGACAATCGCTTGACCACTGGCACGATGCTCATTGTGCATAGGAACCTGATCGTTCAGACGCCGCATAGTTAGCCGTCTCCCTAAAACGGTACACACCGTTTTGTGATTTGGAAAAACGCCGCACTGCTCACCGCTAGCAGGTACTACAAGTCTTGATTCGGCTAGGATTTACAACAAATATCCCCGAGAGTCATGGCAGATGGAACATGAAAGAATTGAATTACTCGCTCGGGCTGCCGCAGAATTGATTACAGACGAGGCCATCGAACCGGGTGTTGGCACTAGTATCGATTCTCTATGCAGGGCCGGGGGAAGAAGGGGACTTGTGCCAAAGTCAATACTTGCTGGCTTTGACGGAACCAAGCGGTGACGGAAGCTTTTATCTGCGTTGATTGAACACGCTGCTTAATGGAAGCGATCCTCTGACGGTAGTCATTGGGTCTTACAAGTTCGGTCATGAGCATCATTCAGGAAGGAGCCTTCGTTGTTCCATGCGACTTGCGAAGCGTCGATACCGCGAATGGCAAGGTTCATCTTTGCCAGACGCCAATTGGTCTGGTTGCTTTCTTTGCCATAGATCGAAATGTCATTGACTTTACCCTGATGCTCTTCAACAAATTTCTCACTCTGCACAAACATACCGCCGGAACCACAACAGGGATCGAATGCGTCTGCCGGGTCACCTCTGTGTTATCCGGATGCTCCGGCCCCAAGGACTTACGCCACAAGCTGCGGCGCTTTTACATTAACCGGGCAGCGAGTTGCTGCCCAAATGCGTCTTAGCGTCTGAGCACATTGGTCGTCCCAAGTGATTCCACAACTCACCCGAACTTCCTGCCAATCATCGAAACTAACTTCGACGACGCATCTTCTGCACTTCTTAATCGCACTTGGCAGAACTCGTCGGGTGCGTAAATGGCTTTTTTTCCGAGCTAATTCTGGACTACTTGGCATAGCTTTAATCGGTAGGAAACCTCCCGTCAGTTGCTGTAAACCACCTTTTTGGGCTTTCCGCGCATAATTCGCTGTTTCGACCATTTCGATTATTTCGCAAATTGCGACTGTTTCGACTATTGCATTTCTGATGATTGAAACGTAGCGTTGATACAGAGCTAGTACTTGTCCATTTTTGACCCACAGCCAACCGCGTTTAAATAGGAGGCATTTCAATGACCCTAGATACTTTTGTTCCAACGGCGGAAGAGACTGAAATTGCCAAGGAGTTTGGAAGAAAATTCAGGGGTTCGTCGATAACATTCGCTACTGAAAACAAGACTGAAAGCATCGAGGTTCCGGATCAAGTTTTGAAAATAATACGGAGAGTAATCGGAATTCTTGCTGAAGGCAGAGCGTTTACACTCATTCCGCAAGAACAGGAACTCACCACACAGCAGGCTGCAGACATTCTCAATGTGTCTCGACCGTATTTGAATAAACTAATCGACTTAGAGGAAATTCCCTGCCGCAGAGTGGGAAGGAATAGGCGAGTAAAATTTTCCGACTTGATGGAGTACAAGCAAAAGCAGACGCGAACGAGTGACGAGGCACTCCAGCGTCTTGCAGATGAAGCGCAGAAATTAGGATTAGGGTATTAGCCCATGTCGGGATTCGTAGCAGTCTTAGATGCGTGCGTTCTCTATCCGGCTGCCCTGGGAGATTTATTTTTAAGCTTGGGAGCGGCTGGAATATATCGCCCAAAATGGTCCCAAATGATTCACGATGAATGGGTCACCAGTTTACTTGCCAACCGCAAAGATCTCGACCCTGAGCGTTTACGTAAAACTTGTGTGACATGAACATGGCAGTCGCAGACTCGCTTGTAGCAGGTTACGAGGATCTTATTTCGTCTTTGACTTTACGAGATAAGGATGACCGCCACGTACTAGCGGTAGCCATCAGATCAGACGCGGATAGCATAGTTACGTTCAACCTGAAAGATTTCCATGAAGTTGAGCTTCAAAAATACTCTGTATTTACAGAGCATCCAGATGATTTCGTTTGCAACATGATTGATATCTCGCAAGCGAAATCGCTATCAGCGATCAAGGCGATGAGAAATCGACTTCGAAATCCTCCTCGAAGTGTTGAGGAACTTTCGGAGACTCTTCAAGAACAAGACTTGACGAAGACGGCAGCGAGACTGCTGGAATTTTCTGACTTGCTCTAAGACTCACTTGCGAACTCTCCGCACCAATCGTCAGATTGCAAGATCGCCACGCTGATTGACCCTGTATGAATTGTTCGTACTTTCGCTTCTCGGTGCCATATTCGGCGAGATAGTGAAGCTATTCTGAGGGTCGACACAAGCCTGTCCGGTCGGCTTGTGTACGCAGCATCCTGTCGTTTTTACTAACGAATCGATTAGTAAAGTGAAGAATATCCCCGGGAGGGTTCGAACCTCCAACCTTCGGGTTCGGAGGCCAACTTAACGACTTAAAAGGAGTCTCTCCAACTACACGCAAAATGAAGGGGAACACTGGAAATTCTACATTTATCGCCCTATTCACCGGGCTGCTAACTTTCGGAATTATCTAGTGTTTTAGCACGTTGTGCAATAGATTCTGTACCGGATTCTGTACCAAGGTTTCGAGAGAGAATGAGCTGGCGGGCGAAGCTGCGGCCGAAAAAGCGCGCGCCAGAAACTGTTACCGGTTGAAGGTTCAAACCGATCAGTGGTGAGCCAGAAGTTGGCAATGCTAACGCCTTTGTTAGAAACGATTTGAGATTTCCGCTGATCGTTTCAGCGCGAGCTCTAACGCACTTACGAAGTCAACCTTGAGTTCATTTGCAAGAAAAGAAAACCCTTGACTATCCGGGCCTAGTTGCGTGGGATCATAAGCCAAAGCTGGTTGGGTTCGCCCGCGTTCGGATGCATCGCGACGTTTCGCTTACCAGCAGACTCTGTCGTAAGTACCCTATCAAGATTGCGACAACTAACAATGAAAACCAAATTTCCAGATTTCGGCAATAACAGAAATCGCTGGTTTGAGCCATTGTGCGCGGAATGAGTGTAGATGTTGTAATTACCGTCGGTTCTCATATCTAAGGCCTCCCCGTTCTCCAAACTCGTAATTTCGACAGCTTCGGGATAATCAGTGAGTGGAGCGTGCCGGACCCGCCAACGCTGGTTTTTACCTCCATGCCATTTGTCGTGAGCATACACATTGTCAGAATCACCAACATTGAGGTCGAGACTCCTCTTTTCGAACATGCAACGAAACTGAAAAATGGGAGCGGCATCTGGATCTGGTATTGCTGCTTTCGAACCCTCGGGGAATCCAGGTATGTGGTAACGGACATGCTGCAGACGCTGCATCCCTGCAATTCCGTCTTGATACCATTCCTTTTCTTTCTTGCCGATGTCCATCGCTACTTTTTCGGACGCTTGCAATACTAGGTTAGTGCGAGTCTGCGCGTCGCTTGGTAAATTCTTCAATTTATCAAATAATCCTCCAAGATCCCCAGGGTCTGTTGAAAGTTTGAACTTATCGGCCTGCTGCCCTAAGAATCCCTGTGCAAGTCCAATTTGGCACCACATTACAGCCAAAACGAAAAGAAGAAATCCGCGCAAACGATTGCCATCCATAATGCCCCCAACTTTAGATAGGACTTCGATTTTCAAACAACGAAATTTTCGCAGGCTTGGCTCGCCAGAGCAATAGTGAGTAAACAACAAATAACATCGAAAAAGTCGCGAAAAGACACTTAACCCACAGGCCGATCCGCTCTACCTTAATCACCTCACAAACGTAAATCTGTAGTGGTAACGGGAGTTTCTCCGGAGGCTGCTCCTGCCAGTACTCCGGCTTTACCGTTACGACGGAGTTGTAAAACTCTTGAAAATCTGGCGGCATTTCCGACTGCAGGACAAAATGAGCGAAAACGAGGTGTATTCGAAGTGACGTAAAAATATCTTGTTTCCGAAGCCACTCTATTGTTGGAGATCGATCTAAAAAAAGCCTCCGCTCGACATCCGAAGCCGTTCCTGCCGAAATCAGGGCAGCTTCCCCAGCTTTAATCGCTTCGTTTGCCAGTTTAGTTGAAAGCTCGCCTTCGCCTAGTGGAAGTGCAGCTGTCAAAGATGCACTGTAACAAAGCAATGATGGCTTTGGCCGATTCTTCGGAATGCTGGTCACCGAGATAAATAACGGTCGCTCTTCGACCATCAACAGCGGCAGATGAAGAAACAATATTTGTATGTGGCGACAATGGAGACCAATCAAATTTAAAACCTCCGGATAGGTCAGCCAATGCAACTGGCAATTGCCCCTCAAGCGCTGCAAGCAATCGATGCGCTGTTCTCAGTCGAAGCGTTCGGAATTGTTTAGCATCCTGGTGTGCATCTTGACATGCTGTTACCCGGCGAACTACTTCGGTCCTATCAAGAAAACACGAATCTAAGTTTTGGACCGAATGCCAGTCATTGGTTGGTATTGCGCCAGCAGAGAGGGCCAACGCTCTCTCTGCATACAAAGGATTGGAAGCGGCTAGCGAAGTGATATCCCCAGAGGCATCTCCGCATGCGCTAACAATTGATGAGAACCCATCGTCGACTGTCTCGCAGTTAATCCATTGAGACGCATCAGAGTCCCAAGTTCTTGTAAAAGTCAGTACTGGCCCCGTTCGTCGAGCTTGGCTAGCCATGGCTGCATGATAGGCGACTTTCGATGCAGTAATGGAGTAAACAGCCGGGCAGTAGGAAAAGAACTGTGCGTGGCATTTCGAGTCCTGCCACCATGTGTAGTACAATCCCTTTTCGTGATTCTGTTTAATGTTTGCATCGTCGCTATCGAACTTATCCGGTCGCGAGTACCATCCTGATCCCGAAACTTCTATCCAAGGAACACGATGTCCATTACAAAGAATGTTAACCCCTTTGGCCCAATTGAGGCATAAAATCTCCGTCTCATCGCCATGATATTGAAAGAACTTGTCGCGATACTGCCGAAATTGCGTTTGCCGGGGTGACTTGTTTAGTTGAATATGAATGAGCAATGTACGGAGATACAGATCAGTTGCAAATTGATCTGTGATATCGAAAGCATCTGAGCAAATTAGTGTCGCTAACCTTATTTGATTGGTACCATTACCAAAGTAGTAAATTCGGTCTCCAGTTTGTAGATGATTTTTTTCGTAATCTTCTTTGTCCCCCATCGGAGATGTCTTGAACTGTACGACTATAACAAGGTTACCAACGGAACTCGATCCGTTAGGCGTGGTTGCGAACCGGTAAACTACAGGGTTGACAAAACGATTCGGCAACGGCGTTAGCGGCTCGTGAATTACGCTTGCAGCATTTTTGACGCGTTCTTTGAAAGTTGCCAATTCATCTAGCGTGGTACTTTCGCATCCAAGTATCCAAAGCGACCCGGATGCTGGAGCTGTACCGGTTAAAACTGCCGCTTCTAATGTAGTCCAGGGCATCGAATACTCTGGTGTAATCGCGAGATCGGCGCGATCGTCAACCGCCAATTCAAGAAATGACCGGAATTGCATATCCGCGAATTTTGCGTCAGCATGACGGACCCCTAACGAATCTGCCTCAACGTCGGCCCGTGGTTGAAACAGCAGAACTGAATAGTTATCTCTGTTAGGATTTAGGGCTCGCAACATCGGTGGTGCGGCAAAGCCTTCCTCTCTCAAAAGCTGGTCTACAGAATAAATCTGCATATTATACCTGTTATATTAGTTGCCTCGACTTGCATGTTAAATGCACCGAAGACACGTATCGTCAAACTTAATTGGAATTTGGGGTGCTCTCGCGATATGGTCATACTACGCTCAGTTCATCCGCGATCAGTTCAGCCTGCTTCAGTACCGTCTCCGTGGCTAAAAGCTGCATGTCTGGAGGATAACCGAACTGCCGTAATGTGCGTTTCACAATGACTTTTAGTTTTGATCGCACGCTCTCTTTGATCGTCCAATCAATGGAAGCGTTTTCTCGGACCTTTTGCGTTAGCACGATGGCCAACTCTCGGAGTTTGTCTTGCTGCATCAGTTGTCGAGCGCTGTCATTGTTGGCGACGGCGGTGTAGAAGGCATATTCAAATTCGCTTAGGCCAAGGTTTTTAGCCTCGTCGTCGGAGGCGACGATGTCTTTGCTGAGCTTGATGAGCTCGTCCATCACTTCGGCGGCGGTTAGTATTTTGTTCTGGTAGCGTTTGATAGCTGTTTCAAGCATCTCTAATAGAGCTTTGCTCTGCACGAGATTGCGGCGAGCGCGGGTTTTCAGTTCGTCATTCAATAACTTACGCAAGACTTCGAGTGCGATATTCTTGTGTTCATGGTCTTTAAGTTCTGCCAGGAACTCGTCGGAAAGAATGGAAATGTCCGGTTTCTTAATACCCGCTGCGTCGAAGACGTCGATGACTTGATCGGAAACCAATGCTTGATCAATCACTTGACGGATTGAGGTTTCAATATCCACATCGCTGCGGCCTTCGCCGGTTAGCTCGAATTTAACTAATCGAGCTTTGACGGCCTGGAAGAATCCGACTTCATCTTTCGCGTCCATGGCCTGCTCATGGGGCACGGCAATGGCGAATGCCTTGGAAAGGGCTGTTACGGCATCGGTGTATCGTTTCTTGCCGTCAGGTAGCCCAAGGATGTGATTCTCGGCTGCTAGGATCGTTTTCAGCTTTGTTGAGGTATCTGCGTCGAAGTAGTCCTCATAGGCGAAGCCATAGTACATAGCTGAGACGACCTCGATCTTCTCGAGCATGATTTCGACGGCTTGCTCCTGAGCCAAAGTCGGATCGCCTTTGCCTCCGGCATCGGAGTAGAACGAAAGGGCTTCCTTGAGGTCGGCGGCGATGCCCAAGTAATCCACGACCAGGCCACCGGTCTTGTCTTTGTAAACTCGGTTAACGCGGGCGATGGCCTGCATCAAGTTATGGCCTTTCATCGGCTTGTCGATATAAAGCGTGTGCATACTGGGCGCGTCGAAGCCGGTCAGCCACATATCGCGAACGATCACCAGTTCAAGCGGATCGTCATCGTCTTTCATGCGATCGGCCAATAGCTTACGTTGCTCTTTATTGGTGTGATGCTTTGCAAGTAACGGGCCGTCGCTGGAAGCGGCGGTCATGACAACCTTGATTTTGCCTTTATCTAAATCGTCTGAGTGCCAGTCGGGTCGTATCTTGATGATTTCAGCATAGAGCTCGGCGGCGATACGTCGAGACATGCTCACGATCATGCCTTTGCCTTTTTGAGCCGATTGCCGAGTCTCAAAATGCTGCACGATGTCTTTGGCAATGTTATGGATACGCTGCTCGCTGCCGATGAGCGCCTCCATCTTGGTCCATTTGGCTTTAGCCTTCTGTGTGTCGGTAAGGTCGCCTTCTTCGAGCTCTCTATCCAGCTCTCTGATCAGCTGCTTGCCTTCCTCACTCAAGGTGACTTTGGCCAGACGGCTTTCATAGTAAATGCGAACTGTTGCCCCGTCTTCGACTGCCTGGGCGATGTCGTAGATGTCGACATAATTACCAAAGACGGCAGGCGTGTTAACGTCAGTCTTCTCGATTGGGGTGCCGGTAAAGCCTAAGTATGTAGCATTTGGCAATGCATCGCGGAGATACTTGGCGAAACCATAAACGATTTTCTTGCCGACGATATTGCCGTCATCATCTTTCACATCGACGGTTTTGGCTTGAAAGCCGTACTGTGTGCGGTGAGCTTCGTCTGCAATGACGACGACGTTCTTACGTGGGCTTAACTCTTCGTAAACATTCCCCTCTTCAGGCTGAAACTTTTGAATAGTTGAAAAGATCACTCCGCCTGCCGCGACTCGAAGCAACTCTTTGAGTTGCCCGCGATCTTCGGCTTGAATCGGATCTTGTCTTAACAGTTGCTTGGCAGATGCAAAGGTATCAAAGAGCTGATCGTCTAGGTCGTTGCGATCTGTTATGACTAGGATAGTTGGATTGTCCATCGCGAGCACGATCTTGCCGGTGTAAAAGACCATCGAAAGCGACTTACCAGAGCCCTGCGTATGCCAAACAACGCCCGCTTTGCGATCACCACGAGGTTGTTGCTTGACGCCTGGGAGATTGTACGACTCTGGCGTTTCGATAACCGGCATGGTTGCGTTGGCTACTGTGGCTGCTCGATCGGCTTGCATATCGGCCGCTCTCAATGTTGACTCGACGGCTGCGTTGACGGCGTAATACTGGTGGTAGGCGGCAAGTTTCTTAACAGTCGTGATGCTGACTTGCCCCGTTTTCGGATCTTCTCGCCTTCCCTTTTCGAAAACGATGAAATGCCTGATCAAATCGAGTAACGTCGTTGGATTGAGCATGCCTGCTATGAGCGTTTCGAGCTGCCCGACCAGTGGTGAAGCTTCTGTTTTACCGTCTGAGGTTTTCCAGGACATGAACCGTGAAAAACCTGCCGAGATTGAACCAGCCCGCGCATCTAAGCCATCGGATAGGACATTGAAGGCATTTGTAACAAACAGGCTCGGAATCGTTGATTTGTAGGTATCGATCTGGTTAAACGCCGAACGGATTGAAGCGTTTTCATCGCTCGCGTTCTTTAGTTCGATAACGACAAGCGGTAAGCCATTGACGAACAGTATTAAATCCGGTCGTTTGTTGAAATGGTTTTCGATGACAGTGAATTGGTTAACAACTAGAAAATCGTCGTTCAGTGGATTCTCAAAGTCGACCAGCCAAACGCGATCGCCCCGTTCGTCACCGTCTCTGTGCGTCGAGACCGGTACGCCCTCCGTTAGCAGTCGGTGGAATACCTCGTTGTCAGCCAATAGTTCGGGCGAATTGATCCGTAGGACCTCTTTGATTGCCGTCTCGCGTTCGGAGGCGGGAATGTGCGGATTGAACTTAGCAACGGCGTCGCGTAGGCGACCCTCGAGAATCACAGCTGCGTAGCTCGTTCGTTCAGGAGACGGACCGTCGAAGGCAATTATCCCTCCGTGAAGGTATTGGTAACCTAGAGACTTCAAACGCTCGATGGCCATATCTTCGATTGCGGATTCGGTGAGTTTTGTTTGGGTCATCGAGCCGCCTTTCGGAAAGTTCTCCCGTTACGCGGCGTAACTTTACGCCAGCTTACGGGAGGCAAGTCCTTTTCTATCAACACGTTACGAAACCGCACTCCCGTATTCGTGCTGCAATCCGCCCGTAAATTTCGCATTGTTCGGCACACTAAAATCCGATCCCTTTCGTTTTCTCGGGCATTTCTTTCACTAATTGTGAACATTGATCCTTGATTTATTGTCCAATTGACCGATACTTCAGGTAACTCATCTGCCACGTGTAGAAGGAGTAACGAAGCCGTCCCTTGGGGCGGCTTTAGCCATTTTAGGCGCCATTTTTCTTGGTCCACGACTCGTATTCCTCCTTCATTCGCCGCCGTTTGTTGGCGTATTCTACGTAGTAAGCTGTCCACAGAAGCACAAAATCCTCTCGCTCGTCGAGCACTACGACGTACGAGAAGTCTTCTACGGCAAGCAAAACTCTCACATTTCTCCCTCGAGCATTCTTCCAAACTCGAACCGAATCGGACGCTATAGCTTCAATGATCGGTTTGGGCCACGCGATACGCTCGCACCGACGCATGTCAGGAACGCGCTCTTCTTCATCTTTGCCTTCGGAAATTAGGTGCCAGAATGTCGCTTCCTTGCCGTCATACTCCGGATAGCGTTTCATCCCAAAACGCTTAGACGGATAAATTGGTTTTGAGGTAACAAAATCTCGGCGGAAAATTGAGTAGAGCGACTCGCAGTACTTTGCCCATTTGCCATCGTAGTCCGAAAACGGTATTAAGGCCGGTAGCCAGTCGAATGTTTCAGTTGTCATGCTTGCCTCGGCTCCCATACGAGGAGATTCAACTTTGGCTCTTGCAACCAAGTTGATCGAGTCAACGATAGTCCAGTACGTTCCTTTAGGCGTTTGACCAGCGAGAGTTTGGAACTACTACTCTCAAGACCGCGATTGGCATAGGTGACAGCACCGATGATCAAGTCGGCCAGTTGCATCAACTCTGATTCGTGAGAGCGAATTTGCTGAACTCGCTGAATGATATTGCCTGCACCGTCGTATTTGGCAGCGCGCAGGACCTGCTCAAGTTTGCTTCGCTTTTCCTCGCTGCGAGTGTCTTTGATGTCGAGATAGACTGAATAGTGCTTCGTCGGAATGATCAGCGGCTGAAGCAACGTAAAGCAAATCTTGTAATACCATTCATCATGAGTCTGCGAGAATTGCTCATGGTCAAGCTTCGACTTATCAGGAATTAAGATGCCACGGAAATGCAAATCGTCGTCATCCAAGAAGTAGTCAAGTACTGAACGGTAGAAACTATGGCGAGCCGGAGAAACCTTTGTCCATTTGACCTCACGCGTGGGCGGTAATTCGTGTTCACCTTTGATATCGCGTAACCGCACACTGATTTCACGCGTTTTGTCTTGAGGACACCAAACTGCCCCAAGCACCATCACGCTGATTGCATCATTTTCGAGATGACAGCTTTCGTCCAAGTAAATGTTGAATGATTCAGCCATCGTAGGCCACCCTCACTTCTCCCGACATTAGCTTTGGAAGTAGCGTATCGCGTAGCCTTTCAAGCGTATTTATTTGCAACATATTTTGATGCAACTTTGGCGGTATCGCTTCAACCAGTCGATTGAATTCGCCCATTGAATCATTGCTTACCAGCCCTAACTCAAATTGCTTTAGATGATCGACGTCAACGCGTTGTCGACCGCTTGAGCCAGCCATGCAGCCTTCGGCGTAGTCGCGGAAATCTTGATTGCGGGCCAATGCGTATGAAAAGAAAGGCGAGAGCGTTTCTTTGGACCGCATGACGATGAACTCAGTTGAGCCCCATGCAACTTGATCTTCTAGAAGGAATGTTACAAATGCAGACTTCCCATTCTCAAGGCAGGGTGTGATCCTCGCGATTAAGGTGTCACCATTCTGGAACTTTGTCCCCGACGTAAACGCTCGATCGTACCATCCGGTTGGATTAAACGTTGAAGTACTTACTCCTGCCATATCCAAATATGGTGCGACTGTTTCTTTCTGCAGTCTCCGAATGGGATTGAAATCAACGTAATGCGTAATGGGAACTAGTTCGTTTGCATTTCCGACGAACCACTGACGGAAGAGGGTTTCCGCGAGGGCTTCGAGAGTTTTGTTCTGGCGTTGCAGCAGGTCTATTTTTTTGTCAAGACTGCTCAGCAGCGTCGCAATCGCTTGCTGCTCGGGAAGTGGTGGGCAGGGTATGGACAGTGAATGCAATCTTGGAATGTTCAGGTTTGGTTGGGCGGAACCTGCAGCAATTGATTGCATACCGATCTGTCCATCTGGACCATTGAAGTAAAGTTGTAGGAACAATGCGTCAGCTTTATCGGGTTTCAAACGGAAGCGGATTGAGAAAGCGCCCGCCAAAACAGGTAACCTAAATTCGTTGAATAATCCGACTTTGCCGAGATAGGCACCAGTACGGGTAATAACAAGATCGCCTTTCTGGAGTATATGATTACGCAGTCTATCTAAATCGAGTTCTGCAAGGGGCATCGCCTCGTAGTTAATGCGACCGTGTGAATCGATGTCCATTGTTCGCAAACAGGCTACATTGCCGGCCACGGCGTACTCATCACTGCTAAATCTTGGACCGAAAGCGCTGTGTTCACAAACGTCCTTGAACTTGACGTAAGGCCAGTCACTCTTCATTCAAAAACCCTCCAAGTTCGGCCTCAATCTGTTCAATGCTGGGAAGTGAGCTTCGCAACTGCTCAGGCAAGGTCTGCGTTATCTGATATTCGCTCACTCCGATCGGTTTGTTGAGATCCTTTAGCGAATACTCGACAACAACGTCGCTCTTCGATTTGCAAATCAAAATGCCGATAGTGGGTTGATCAAACTCGGTACGAAGCTGAGCGTCGACGGCTGAAATGTAAAAGTTCAACTTTCCCGCAAACTCGGGCTTGAACTTGTCGACCTTCAATTCAATGACCACGTAGCTGTGCAACTTGAGATGATAGAACAGCAGGTCAATGAAGAACTCTTCCCCGTCGACTTCCAAGCGGTACTGACGGCCGACATAGGCGAAGCCTGCTCCAAGTTCTAAAAGAAAGCGGGTAAGGTGCTCGACGAGCCCGTTTTCCAATTCGCGTTCGGTGTAACGTTCGGTCAACGTCAAGAAGTCAAACTGGTACGGATCGCGGAGCATTTGCTGGGCGAGATCAGAATTCGGAGTCGGTAAAGTGGCGGCAAAGTTGCTGATCGCTTTGCCTTCCCGCAAGTGCAACCCGCTTGCGATCTGGTGCGTTAGAACGGACCGCGACCAGTTGTTTTCAATGGTTTTTTGAACGTAAAAAAGGGCATCGTTGGCATGTTCGAATTTGTCGAGTAGTACCAAGTTATGGCCCCAAGGTATTTGGAAAATAAGCTGCTTCGCATTTTGGGCAACAACTTGCTGCCCAATTGAACTGTTCGTGTTGCGGTTAGTGCGTGATTGCAATTGTGCAACAACTTGCTGCACTATTTCAGCACTTTGTGCAGCAGCTTGCTGCACAATTGACCCAGTGCCTGACCAGAATGAAACCCACTTGCGCATGTAGAAAAGGTTTCTTCTGGAAAAACCCTTAGTTGTGGGGAATTCTCTGAGCAAGTCCTGACTCATCTGCTCCAAGAAACGATCGCCCCACCCGGCGGTTTGCTGCTTCTCCAAGATCTGCTCGCCGAGATACCAATAGAGCTCGAGCAGTTCGCGATTTATTGCAACGGAAGCTTTTATCTGAGCGGATAGCACACGCTGCTTAATAGAAGTGAGCCACTGCCGATAGTCATCGGATCTTACAAGTTCGGTCATGACGATTGCCCCTCACCCCCGTCCCCGCAACCCCCAACCGGGCGGGGGGGGTCGGATTCAATTTTTTAATTGGGTAGGTTTTATGCGATCGCCTGATTAAGCGTTGCTTACTCAAGTAGCTGCGACTCGA
>JANODD010000074.1:0-17917 GCA_031412515.1 Planctomycetia bacterium
AAAGCGGCCACGCATCTGAATGTAAGGTTTTTATTCGAACCCACACGCTTCGGTACACTGGCCTTTCCCAATCGCATCCGGATTCCCGGATGCGATTAGGAAAGCCAGTGGCACACGAAATCGAAATCCGCAACATCAAAAGGCGCTAGCCGCGGGTCTCGAAGTTGGGCGGTCCAAATGGCTTGCCGCCTAGCCAACGTTAATGTTCCTTTTTGACGCTGCACTTAATTCGGATTGGTTGTTTTGATTGATTGATATTTCGTTCACCCGCGGCTAGCGCCGACGGCTCACTCTCCCTAACGGTGTGTTGCTGAGGGGTCGTTCAACAGTATTTCGCTTCCCAACCCGATATGTGAGCGACGAGGGCATCGTTGGGGGCAATCGCGGCGGTGCGTTGTCGCGATTCAAAGTCGGTATTTAAAAAGCCAAGCTCATCGACAATATCGACTAACGATCCTTCGTTCATGCGATCAATAAAAAGCATGCCGTTGAGGTGGTCCGTCTCGTGCTGGATAATCCGCGCTTCGAAACCGCTGAAGTCCTCATTGAGCTCCTGACCGTTGAGATCGAAAGCGTTGACGTGAATCGTTTTGGCGCGAATGACGTTGCCATTGATGTTCGGCAAACTCAGACAACCTTCCTCTTGTTCTTCGTTGCTGCGAGGACGCGAAATGATTGGGTTAATCAGCACGCGCTCTTGGCCTTCGCCACGATGGCCGGTCGAGTTCATGACGAACAATCGAATCGGCAAATTCACTTGCGTCGCCGCCAGTCCAACACCGCGATGCTCGTACATCAATTCGAACATCCGAGTGACCACTTGATGCAAGGTCGCGTCCACTCGCTTGATCGGTTTGGCGGTGTAGCGCAGCGTCGGGTGCGGGAAAAGAATCACCGCTAGTTGCGAAGGATCGAAGCTTTCGACATTCATGCTGGAAACTGTCATTCGTGACACTGGCTTGCAATAGTTTTTGCTTTGGGGGTAGGTCGTGGCGGACGCTGCTAGCGTCCGCGACTGACGCTAGCAGCGTCAGCCACAGCAGGTCAGGCACGGCAATTCGGCCACGATAGGGCTAGATTAACGTTTTAAGGGCATTTTCGGTATGGGTCTGGTTGATATCGAGCCACGTAAGGTAGCTGGTTTCGTGAGAAACCGGATGCATAGGAAAGGTCACCGCTGTGCCCCGGTTTCTTACGAAACCAGCTACATTCGCTCACCTAGTTCAAAAGAAATTCAACTGCCGCCAAAAAGCGCGGAAGATCAGCAGCCCGAACCACATCCAGACCGCCGGATCATCGACCGCCAAACGATCTGCAAAGCGTTTAAACAAAGTTTTTCCTACAAGCCAACTTACGATCATCAGCGCAGCTAACGGCAACGCGCCCTGCCAACCCACCACCGCCGTAGCAATCGCCAAGCCAGCGATCCAAGCCCGAGCCGAACGCGAATCGCGATACAGAATCCAACTGAGTAGCCATCCGATGACCGCCCCGGCCAACAATCCCAAACTTACGGTTGCAACTGCGTTCAACCGGCCATCAATCGGTCCGAAGTCCTTCGCCGACCTCCAAAACACAACAATAATTGCCGGATCGGTTACCGCGCTAATGACTAGAGGTAACAGTGACCAAGCAAACAACTGGAGCGGCCCGATCTGTCGCTTTACCGCAATCAATCCAGCCGCAACCAAACCACACAACAACGTCAAATAACTTACCATTCGCAAAATCAGAGTCGAAGTCACTTCTTGATAAATGGGGACATGAAAAAGCCGCTCGTTTGGAAGATTTGCACCGGCCCGCGCTACCTCGGTCGAAAATACAAACAGGAAAATCATCGCCACCAAGAACTCAACCAACGGATACTGAGCCGAGATAGGCAGGCGGCAGGTCCGGCATCGACCGCGAAGTCTCAACCATGCCAAAACTGGGATATTATCGCCGCTGGCAATCGCACAACCGCAATAAGGACAACCGGAATGCCCCCCTATCGTTCGACCAATGGGCAGACGATAAGCGACTACATTAAGAAAACTACCAATCGATGCTCCAACCGCGAAAAACCACGCGGCCATGGTGGCTGACATGGCTGTCGTCACGAACGCAATCTGCCAATCGATTCCATAACTTCGATAGCCATAAGTGTAGGCGCCAATCAGGGTTCCCAGAGCCATATAAAGCAATAGCGAACCGACGATTGCACACCAAGCCAATCGATAGGGCCAATTAGGACGTTTTCTCCGCCGCCGTGGCATGTTGGGGACCAGTCATGTCAGTTAAATTTGATTCGTGTTTGCAAAGTGTATTCCGAGAAGCGCGGTAACAGTAGAGCCGTTAACATGAGTTTTGAAACTGTTCCGAGTGTACGCGTTCGAATCGCCAAGGATTTGCCGCTGCGAGGCGATGGCGATTGGGTGCTTTACTGGATGACCGCTTTCCGCCGCACGGGCTATAATTTCGCCTTGCAGCACGCCCGCGATATCGCCAAAGAGCTGAAAAAACCGCTGGTCATTCTTGAGGCTTTGCGAGTCCATTATCGTTGGGCCAGTGATCGGTTTCATCGCTTTGTTATCGATGGCATGGTCGATAATCAAGCCGCTTGCGAGCATACCGACGCCCTCTACTACCCCTACGTCGAGCCGCAACCGGGCGACGGTTCGGGCTTGGTCGCGACGTTGGCCAAACGAGCCTGCACGCTGGTGTCCGATGACTATCCATGCTTCTTTCACCCGACCATGATCAAAGTCATCGCTCGCTCAGTCGATAGTCGATTCGAACTAGTCGACTCCAATTGCTTGATGCCGCTTTCTGTCGCTGATCGGACATTTACCGTCGCACATTCGTACCGCCGTCACATGCAGAAAGTGCTACCGACTCATCTCGATGCCATGCCCGATGCGAATCCGCTGGATAAACGCACCACACGCGGCATAGCGAAGTTGCAACAATTACCCAGCAATATTACGCAACGCTGGCCTTCCGCGAACTTAGAAAAGTTGACTAGCCCAGGAGGACTCGACGCTATCCCGATCGATCACGCCGTAGTGCCAACTTCGATGCGAGGCGGTTCGAAAGCGGCCGACAAGTTACTAATGCAGTTCCTCAATCGGCGACTCAGTAGCTACAACCACGATCGCAACGAGCCCGATTCATACGGATCAAGCGAACTGTCGCCCTATCTGCATTTTGGCCATATTGGTCCTCACGAAGTCTTTCAAAAATTAATGGATAGACTGCGTTGGCATCCAGGCTTAATGCATAAACCCAATGGAAAGGTCAACGGTTTTTGGGGAGTCAGCGAGGATGCCGAAGCGTTTCTCGATCAACTCTGCACGTGGCGTGAGATCGGTTTTAACATGTGTTGGCGCGAGCCAAACTTCGATCGACTTGAATCGCTGCCTACTTGGGCGCAGCAGACGATGAAAGATCACGCATCCGATCCGCGGACGCATCTTTATTCGCTTGAACAACTCGATGCATCCAAGACTTATGACAAGATCTGGAACGCTTCCCAACGACAGTTAGTTCGAGAAGGCCGCATTCACAATTACTTGCGGATGCTGTGGGGTAAGAAAATCTATCAGTGGTCCGAGACGCCGCAAGCAGCACTGGACGCGATGATCGAGTTGAACAACAAGTACGCGCTCGATGGACGCGATCCCAATTCTTACAGCGGCATTTTCTGGGTTCTCGGTCGCTATGACCGAGCCTGGGGACCAGAGCGGCCCGTCTTCGGTAAGCTGCGTTATATGACCAGCGAAAACACTGCCAAGAAACATGCCCTTGGTGAGTATCTAAAACGCTACGCTTAGTGCTTTGTAGCTGGTTTTGTAAAAAACCGGCGGCACCTGCTGGTTCGGCCAAACGTAATGCATCCGGGTACTCACGAACCCAGCTACCAAGCTCGCAGATGCTTCGTAGCTGGTTTTGTAAAAAACCGGCCGCACCTGCTGGCCGACTCAAACGTAATACATCCGGGTTCTCACGAACCCAGCTACCACACCATTAGCACCCGTTTGCTCAACCTGACGCATGCATAGCGTAAGCTTGGCTCCCCATCCCCACGTACTCGGGGAGAGAGGCCGGGGGGGTGAGGGGAAGACTCGAAAAACTCTCGCCATCAAAGTCCACCTAGGTTGTCATAATCGCCCAGGTCGGACACACTGAGAACTCCAAAACCAGAGTCGTCGCATTTTGCACCTTAACTGCTCCTTGATTTCGATAGAAAACCATGTCCGGAACCACCAAACCGCGAATCGTCATAACTGGTCTTGGCGTCGTCAGCCCCATTGGCTGCGACTTGGACACAGTTTGGCAGAGTCTGTCTGAGGGACGCTCAGGAATTCGTCCCATTACTAGCTTGCCGATGCAGTCGCTACCGTTTCAGTCCGGTGGCGAATGTGTTGATTTCACAGGAGCGATCGAAGACTATGGTGTTCTCGACAAGCTGCTTCAGCGGGCCATCAAGAAAAACTCGAAAGTAATGTGCCGCGAGATCGAAATGGGTGTCGCAGCAGCTCAAAAGGCACTCCTTCACAGCGGCTTGTCGCCCGATACTCGCAACCCTGATCGCTGCGGTGTGTTGTTCGGTTCCGACTATATTCTCACTCGTCCAGAAGAGTATGCGGACGGAGTTGAAAACTGCCGCGATGAACAGCGAAAATTTCACGTAGAGCGTTGGCCAACGGCGGGTTTGCCCAAAGTCAATCCGCTGTGGCTTTTAAAATATTTGCCCAACATGCCTAACAGCCATGTCGCAATTTTTAATGACCTTCGAGGTCCAAACAATGCCATCACTGTGCGCGAAGCCAGTATGAACCTGTCCGTTTCCGAAGCGGCCGCAATCATCGAACGTGGACAAGCGGACGCAATGTTGGTCGGTGCAACGGGTAGTCGTATTCATCCGCTGCGGACCGCTCATGCAACGATGACCGAACGCATTGCAAACGAACGCAAAGTGCCCAGTGAAATGGCGCGGCCTTTTGATACCAGCCGCGATGGGATGGTGGTCGGAGAAGGCGCCGGCGCATTGATGTTAGAATCCCATGATCACGCCGTGGCTCGTGGCGCAAAAATCTGGGGCGAGCTGGTTGGTTATGGCGCTGCGATGGTGGGTCCTCGCAGTGATCGTGACTCGTTGCGAATGGCCGTTCGAGGTGCACTTGGCGCCGCGGTTCGAACCGGCCGCGAGCGACTAGGCAGCTCTTGGCATGTTCACGCTCATGGGCTTAGCGTCCCAAACGCCGATGCATCCGAAGCACTTGGCATTGCTGACGTAATCGGCGAGTTCGGCGATGCGGTTTCGGTAACTTCTGCTAAGAGTTTCTTTGGCAATCTCGGAGCTGGCGCTGCTGCGGTTGAATTGGTTTGCAGCTTATTGGCTCTCGAGCACAAATCGCTTTTCCCCATCAACAATTTAAAATCACCGTGCGTTGAAGCGACATGGAGAGCCGCCCGAGCAGGCGAAGACCCAGGCACCGGTTTCGCCCACGTTAGTTATACCCTACAAGGCCAAGCCAGTTGCCTAGCGATTTGCGGATGAGTGTCGAACAATTGTCTGTGGTTGTTTTCTGGGATATTTTGTGATTAGTCGCTGTTTGTGATTAATCGCTGCGAGTTCCTGGCTTTCCCAAGCACCAATGCCCCCACGCATTTCCGATCTCTGGCTTCCGCTCGCCCTGTATTCGGGGAGAGGGGTTAGGGGATGAGCGACCGTCTAGTAATAAGTCAAGCCAAATGAACTTCAACTTGTTCGCCAAATAAGCGAATGACCCGGGCATCAATGGCATCTGTCTTTTCAAGATATCCGTGCGCCTTTGCATAGTAATGCGTCTGACGCGGGTTGATCACTGCTACGTTTACTTTCGCTTCATGCAGCAGATCGACCATCAGATTTTCCCAGCCTCCGCTGCTCTCACACACCACTAACGTCGATTCAGACGCTCCGATCTTCTTCACCAGCTTGCTCGATATAGCTTCAACCGTATTGTCAATCACAACTACCAGCTGGCCCTTCGAGTCGGAAATATCCAGAAGTTTCTTTCGAGAACATGCTGAAATAAAAAAACAGCAGAGCATAAAACGATTGGTCGCCTTGCAGGGGCCGGCCCCCTGCGACACCACCTACAACTCGATGGACATACGCGGTGTCCAAGTTAATCGACGCGAAGCGCTTCGCCGACACATAACGGTAGCCCCGCTTCCTGAAAAGGCGTACGGGGGTTGAATGCGACCCTTTATAGCCTTAGACTCGGATCAGTAAGTTTCCTTCGCACGGCGGCCGCCAAGGAACTACCTTCACGTCTAACCATTACGATCATACGGAAAGTCGACGCAAATGAACGTACGTAATTCACTGCTTGATATTGGACGATCAGGAGCTTTTCTGCTGCTGTTCGCTTGGATAGGAATTTGTCCGTCGCGGTTAGTCGCGCAAGACGGTACACCCCAAGCCCCAACGGCAACAACGCCAGCCGCCCAGAACACAGCCGACCAGAACACAGCCGACCAGAACACAGCCGCCCAGAACACAGCCACTCAGAACACGGGCGCCCAGCCCGCAAATGAGGAAGCACACGCCGGCGGAGAGGCAAACTTAAAACTGCCGGACCTTGCTTCTGTTAATTTTCTTTTTGAATCCGTATCGGGACGGAATCTGCTGTTTGCGGGTCTAGTCGTTTGCGCACTCGGGCTTGGCTTCGGTTTTAAAATGTATCAAGACCTGCGTAACCTGCCCGTACATTCATCGATGCGAGAAATCTCCGATCTAATTTATGAGACTTGCAAAACCTACTTGCAAAGGCAAGGGATGTTTATCGGCTTGCTGTGGATCGGCATCGGCGCAGTGATCGTCTTCTATTATTCGTTTCTAATGAACTTTGATAACCAACGCGTGGCCATCATTGTTCTGTTTAGCATTGTCGGCATCTTGGGTAGTTACGGCGTTGCTTGGTTCGGCATTCGTGTCAACACTTTTGCAAACTCTCGAACCGCATTTGCAAGTCTCCGCGGCAAACCGTTTCCGATTTACGAAATTCCACTCAAAGCCGGTATGAGTATCGGCATGATGCTGATCAGTGTCGAACTATTGATCATGCTCATCATTCTGCTTTTCATCCCTGGCGATTACGCTGGACCATGCTTTATCGGTTTCGCAATCGGTGAAAGCCTAGGTGCCGCGGTGCTTCGCATCGCTGGTGGTATTTTTACTAAGATCGCCGACATCGGCGCCGACTTGATGAAAATCGTTTTCAAAATTAAGGAAGACGATGCGCGTAACCCAGGCGTAATCGCGGACTGCACAGGCGACAATGCTGGCGATTCAGTTGGCCCGAGTGCCGACGGCTTTGAAACCTATGGCGTGACCGGCGTGGCACTGATCACGTTCATTCTGCTGGCTGTTACCGATCGAGTTCCGGAATATCAAACCGTTCAAGTTCAATTGCTGGTGTGGATCTTCGTGATGCGGATCATGATGATTATTGCATCAGCGGGGGCTTACTTCCTTAACGAACGCATAACACGCACGCAGTATGAAAACTCGGAGGACATGGACTTCGAAGCACCGCTGACTCGACTAGTATGGATCACTTCTATCGTATCGATCGTAATCACTTACATCGTATCGTGGGCGGTTATTCCTAGGCTATCTGAAGACGACACACTGTGGTGGAAACTCTCCACAATCATCTCCTGCGGGACGTTGGCCGGCGCCATTATCCCTGAGCTCGTAAAAATCTTCACTTCGACCAAATCCAAACACGTTCGCGAAGTAGTCTCGTCCTCGGAGCAAGGGGGAGCGTCGCTCAATATCCTATCTGGCTTAGTGGCCGGCAACTTTTCATGCTTTTGGCTTGGACTCGGAATCGTATCGTTGATGGCCATGGCCTACGGAGTATCGTTGTACGGTCTATCGAATATCATGATCGCCCCTGAGGTCTTTGCGTTTGGCTTGGTTGCGTTCGGCTTCCTCGGAATGGGACCAGTTACGATCGCCGTCGACTCTTATGGCCCGGTTACCGACAACGCCCAAAGCGTCTACGAATTGTCGCTGATTGAAGAAGTGCCTGACATTGAACGACAAATCAAGAATGAACACGGCTTCGATGTTCGATTCGAACGCGCCAAACACTTACTTGAGGAAAATGACGGTGCCGGCAACACCTTCAAAGCCACCGCCAAGCCCGTATTGATCGGTACCGCGGTCGTCGGAGCAACGACGATGATCTTTTCAATCATCATGTTTTTAACGCATGGCCTCACCAGCGACCAGGAAAAACTTTCACTACTGCATGCTCCTTTTGTGCTCGGCCTGATCAGTGGCGGCGCGATCATCTATTGGTTTACCGGTGCTTCGATCCAAGCCGTAACGACTGGCGCTTATCGCGCAGTAGAATTTATCAAGGCCAACATCAAACTAGAAGGCGTAACACGTGCCTCAGTTGAAGACAGTAAGAAAGTGGTTGATATATGCACTAAATATGCTCAGGAAGGGATGCTCAACATTTTCCTTTCGGTGCTCTTCATCACGCTTGCCTTTGCCTTTATCGAGCCCTATTTTTTCATCGGCTATCTCTTCTCAATCGCCATCTTCGGCCTGTATCAAGCGATCTTCATGGCCAACGCTGGCGGTGCTTGGGACAATGCCAAAAAGATTGTCGAAGTTGAACTGAAAGCCAAAGGCACTCCACTGCACGATGCCACAGTCGTTGGTGACACCGTCGGCGATCCATTTAAGGACACCTCTTCGGTTGCTTTAAATCCGGTCATTAAGTTCACCACGCTCTTTGGACTTCTAGCAGTGGAACTAGCGGTAAAGCTCAACAAGGAACAAGGTTCAGACCTAACCCTGCCTCTTGCTGTCGGCTTCCTAGCGGTCGCGTTGTTCTTCATCTGGCGATCCTTTTACGGTATGCGTATCAAAGTGGCGTAAGCTTCCAGCTTGCGATTGATTCGCTGCAACTTGTAGCTGGTTTCGTGAGAAACCGGCCTCGTGGCAGACGCTGCCAGCGTCTGCTACGCACCCGCCGTCATCGATTACAATCCTGGCATTGTCAAATCACCCCGGCGAGATGCCTGCGATGCAGCCCCCAATTCATCCCAATCCATACGCACCTCCCACCGTTGCTCTGGGTTTTGCCGTTAATGAACCACAACGCTACGATTTTGAAGCTGAAGTCCTCGAGTCCGACGTTCACCGAGCTACGCGTCAAATAGGACGATTTTTACTGGCTTTTGCCTTTCTCGGCTTCATTTTATTCAGTTCTGCCACACTCATTTTTTACAGCCTCCGCTCCGGCCCTACGGGCAGTTACTTAATACTGCTTTGCGTTGTGCCACTTTTATTGTTCATCTTGTTTCTCATGTTAAAGTTGGCTTGGCTGAATATTGGCCCCGGAATGGGTCGACAGCGAGTTCTAGCGACTCCTTTAATTCTCGGTCACAAGCACGGGACGATAACCGATTCTGAAATTCGCGTTAGTTCCGGAAAAGGTACTTCGATCCATCCGCTCGAATCATGCTGCTACGCTGAAGTGCGCTCCGACACACTCGTGTTTGCCTTCGACCAACGCCGCTTAATGCTATGTGTACTGCCGCGGCGGGCATTCGCCGCTGGTTGCTTTGAACGAGCCGCAAAGCTGCTGGTACAAAACGCAATGGCTACGAAAGCGTCCCCTGCCGCCGGCGTAATCGATCAACGGCTACTGCAAGCCGATCAGTTTTTTCAGATCGAAATGCCTGATGGAGTCGCGTTCTCCGGCCCTTTAACCACGCGGGAAATTCTAGCGTCACCGCTTCGCAACCAAGCAAACTCAGTGAAGTGGAGACTGCTTTTACTAATCGGCTTCTTTAATCTGCTTCTTCTTGCAACGTTCTCTTTTCTATACTACAGGTTACGTATCGAGTTAGGACTGGTTCTTCTCGCCACCACCGTCTACATGAACTACAAGATGTGGAAAATCTACCGAGTGAGTTTGAAATGGTCTAAATCACCCGACCAAGTATTGATGCAAATGCGAGGCGTCATCGACGACCAAGCACTCTACGTGACAACTCCCATCGGAGCGAGCATTTATCGCTGGGACATCTTCACCGAAGCAACCATTCAAAACGAACTCATGAGTCTTGCTTTGCCCGGAAAGCTCGGCCACCGCGTAATACTCTCCCGCCGTCAATTCGCGAGCGACAACGATTGGTCAAAAGCCAAAGAACTCATTCGCGCAAAGGGTCATTTGTTTCCAATCCCGCGATTTGCTGCCGAAAGCTCTTGATCAGCTTGGTCTCGCCTTTCGTCAATCGTTTGGCAAGCGCCGCAAAGCTCCTGGCATGAAAATGCGGTGACCGTATGTGAAAACTTGGGACTGATCACAACTCAGCTTGCGATAGAGAAAATTCCAGGACCAAATTTTCCGGCGACTTGTAACATCCGGCGCCGGCTTTCGCTAAGCGTGTTAGGCAATCAACTTTGGCCCCGAGCAATGCATTCAGTCGCAAGGTATCGAACATGTTTTCGTTCGTCTCACGGTTTTTCGGTTCTCGTCGTCAAAAAAAACATTCTTGCAATCGGAAACCAGATTTACAGCGGCGTCCCCAATTGGAAACACTGGATCCGCGGGTATTGTTCAGCGTGACACCGTATCCCATGGCGCAGGTTGCAACGAAAGGGAACATAGCGGCTTTCGTGCAGATGTCACAGCGACAGATTGATCAGCAAATGGGTTTACCGATGCTCGATAGCCTTCCTGGTGCACCGGCAACCATTTATCTCGACTTCAACGGAAACTTTTTGAGTAGTTGGTCTACCGGCGGTCAAACTTTCACCAATGTTTCGACACCCGTTTGGGATATGGACGGCAACAGGAGCAACTTCAACGCTGCCGAGCAAGCCGTGATCAAACAAGTCTGGGCTCGCGTGGCTGAAGACTATGCTCCGTTCAACATCAATGTCAGCACCGATTACTATGGCAGCTTCGAAAATGGAAAGGCACTACAGATTGCTATCGGTGGCGACAACAGCGACTGGCTACATCAGGATGCGTCAGGGATTAGCTCGATCGGCTCGTTTCACGATGCGCAGCCGAACATCGTCTTCGCATTCGACATGGTGGCCTGGGCCAAGGCAGGAGTGAAGGATGGCGAAGGTCGATCGATGAACGGGCCTGGAGCGTTGGCGAATACGATCACGCATGAGGCCGGCCACTCGTTTGGACTTTTCCATCATTCGACTTACGACGCCCGGGGAAGACTAGTCGATGAATACGATGCAGGTTCGTCGAACTGGACACCGATCATGGGAAATAATAAAGCAGATGATCGGACGACTTGGGCTTTCTTGCCAACCGACCAAGGGGCGAACGTCTGGCAAGATGATATGGCGGTGATCGGCGGAGTGGCCAACGGATTTGGCTTCCGTGGTGACGACCATGGGAACACCCGGGCAACGGCTGACGCGCTTGTGCACCAAGGTCCAGCCTATTCAATTTTGAATTCGCTGAACGGTAACGGGATTATCAACCAGCCGAACGACAAAGACTTCTTCAAGTTCACCGCGTCCCGCGCTGCTGTTCAAATCCAAGTGGATGCGGCCAAGTTCGGCCCGAATATGCTCCCCCTCATTCAGCTCTGGTCTGCCAGCGGCAAAGTGGCGGATGCCAACTACGCCAGCCCAACCAAGTCGGTCATCAAGGTTTCCAACTTACTGGCCGGGCAGACTTACTATCTTATGGTTAGTAGCCTTGGAGAATATGGCGATGTCGGCCAGTACACCGTGTCGGTGAGCAATGTATTAACGGTATTGCAGGCATCCAGCATGAGCATGGCTTCATACATGGCAGTGCAACCATCGGTCACAAAGTCTATTCCCGCCAAGTCGAACAGTGAAAGCAAAAGTTCACTGACAAGTGCAGGCCGCGGCCAGGGCGATTCATTCCACACAACACCACAGCCGAATATGATTGTCAACTTCGCCTTACCCATCAAGTTCGCCACACCGCTCATGGCTTCATCCAAATCGACAGCCCCGACTCAGCATCTTTGCAACTCGTTACATCCAGAGCTGGTCGATGCGGTCCTTGGTCTGGAACGGATATAGAACTGTCTACATTTCCACGACTTGCTGCCGAAAGCTCTTGATCAATTTGGTCTCGCCGGTCGTCAATCTCCTTGCCAGTATTTGATTCATCAGCGAGGCTTGCAGCCCTGGCACTCGCTTATGGTTTAATTGCGAGTTTTTGACCAGAATGTGTCCACCCACGAGTTGAGCTCTCCGTACTTTCGAATCGAAATGATCGTGAACAAAAAACGTCGCCTGAGAAAGCTTGTTCGCGAGTCGCTGGAGCGTCGCGTCCTGCTCGCGTCCGATTGGCAGAATCCTGGTCAGCAACTTGACGTTAACCATGATCTATCCGTTTCACCTTTGGATGGGTTGATTGGAATCAATCGCTTGAACAGCGAGGCACAACGAGCGTTTCCAGATGGCACGGCAGGCTCTACAGAACCATTCTATGACGTTGACGGCAATGGTGCGCACAATCCTCTGGACATCCTCCTAGTTATCAATGCTCTCAACGCTCGCAAGCCGATGGTTACTGTAGAGCTTTCTAAAGATTCCGGTGTCGGGCCAGCCGCTAGTACCGACCGCATTACAAGTGATATCTCCGTTCGCGGAGCAATAAAATTTGATACCGCTAGCCAACTTTGGAGGCGATTGGACTCTGATACTCTTTGGTACGACTTCACTCAGTTCGTTACTTCGAATCAAACGTTTTCTATCCCGCAAAGTGAATTGGTCAAAGCGTTTGGACGTGTGCCCAATGATGGCACTCACCTGCTTCGCTTTCAAGCTCGATTCGGTATCAACCACGATCAGCTAGGGGGCGAAGTCGACTTGCCATTGCTGCTTGACACCTCATCCCAAGAACTAAACATTGCCGGACAGTCGAAAACTCCAACGACCATCATCGCCTCATCGCCAAACCTCATCGAAGTTTCGTTAGGCGAACGCGCTAGTCCAACCACGCTACTGGCATCGAAAATCAAACTGTACGACGCTACGTTTGACAAGCTTCCGTCTGGATCGGTCGAAAGTCGTGATACTACGGAGAGCGTCGATGTTGGCACTGCGAAATCCTTCTCAGTGATTCCATACGGCACAGCGATTTTCCCGATCGCGCTCAAAGTACCTACTGAACTGTTCTTGGATACGACAACAAGTGCAGATGGCAATTCAACTCAGCTTTATCGCAAATCAGCGGCGACAGGGCCAACGGGTCAGACAATTGAGCACGTTCCTGGAATAGGCCAATTCTTCGGTGGCCAAGGTGTCGTTTGGGCAACCAACGCTTCAGCAGAACCATACAACATTTCGTTTACCGTGCAAGATGTGAACAGTCTGCCGCAACCATTGCATTCGTGGAGGCAAGGCGTGTATCTAAATCAAATCGCGGCATTGGTTTCGGTGAATCCATGTACTCGCAGTCTTCGAAAAAACGAAAGGTAGCGCTCAGTTGGCGTGCTCAAAGCTCCATTGCAATCGCACGCGTTCAGCAATTCGCATTCATCTCATTAATCAAGTGCCGCCGTGATGCTTTCCTCCGCCGGTGTTTCAGTCGAAGAATCACATTCAAACTCAGACATTCGACTAACCAAGACAAGCAGATATGTCACCGGCACTACACAAAACAAGTGCCAAACCACCAGCAATCACACTAAACGATCGGTTAAGCGGCAAGTTTCAGATATGTGGCGTAACTTCCACATCCTGACATCGCACAAAATTCTGATAAGCGAAATGGTGATGTGTTTATCAGGCCCAATAACTGCCGACTGGCCACCAACTACATCCTCAACTGGAGTCGGACTCGGCTGATGCAAAAGGAAAGATGCTCAAGCAAAACACAATTGACAGGAAGATTAGTGACAGGAAAATTTGCATGACGAATATTCCTGTCACGATTCGTCTTGTCAAATCGGTTCTTCTACGGAAATGCGGGCTTTCACCAACAGGCGACTAGATGCAACTTAAGCTTGGCTATCGATCGACCAGTCTACAAAACGATAAATATCGTTTAATGACAATTCAACCTGGATGGATGCCAAATCCAATGTCGCTTCCAATCCTTTATAAACCGTGAGCAACCAGTCGCCATTGGGCTGACGTCGAAATCGTTCAACGATTGGCTCTTTTTGGGATACCAGAACATACTCATCGAGCGAACTGATTTGGCGATAGAAGTCAAACTTCTTCCCGCGATCATAGCTTTCCGTAGAATCTGAAAGCACTTCGACGAGAACCCGAGGATTGGTAATGGCCTCAGGGTCAACCTTGTCACTTTTCAGCTGATCACAAACCACGGAAAGATCCGGATAGGTTCCGAGATCTAACTCTGAAATACGAATACGTTGATCGCTAAGAAAAGGCCGACAAGGACTATCAGCCAACTTGTTATACAGAGCAGCAAAAATATTTCCTGTAATGGAATTATGTCGACGTGATCCGCCGGCCATTGCATACATTTCACCCGCGTAGTATTCGCTCTTGGTAGTAGCGACACGTTCTCGCTCAAGATACTCTGCGTAAGAAATACTCTTTGGCTTTGCGATTGCGGACATAGACTTAAAAACTCCTCTAGTTGCAATCCATTATGGTAGGAGCCTCCATCCAACTCCACCGCAAAATACGACCGCCAATCTAAAAAACAATTAAGCTGGAAGAGTATCAGGCAAACACAGAGAGGCACTACCTAACGAATCCAGTAACAGCCGTTCGTTCCATTCAACCATGGAACAGCAGGCAAAATGAAAACGAAAAAACCCCTTGTTAACAATGTTAACAAGGGGTTTTAAAAAACCGGCGATACCTACTTTCACGCTGGTATGCACTATCATCGGCTCCGAAAGCTTGACTTCTGTGTTCGGGATGGGAACAGGTATAACCTTTCGGATATGGTCACCGGAAAAAACCCTGTGCGGCCTATTCGCCCGCACAGAGCTTAATTGTCAATTGGAAGAAAGCGATCTGTTAGCACAACGTCACTCTGAGCGAGTGAGCAGAGAGTGCGAAATATCGGTGGTCAAGTATTCGTCCATTAGTACTAGTTAGCTGAACACGTTACCGTGCTTACACATCTAGCCTATCAACCTGGTAGTCTTCCAGGGGACTTTCGTGACTGTGTCACTTACGAAACCTAATCTTGGAGAGGGCTTCACGCTTAGATGCTTTCAGCGTTTATCCTTTCCGTAGTTAGCTATCCAGCCGTGCCGCTAGCGCGACAACTGGTACACCAGAGCTACGTCCATCAAAATCCTCTCGTACTAATGATGAACCTCCTCAAGTTTCGAACGCCCACGGCAGATAGGGACCGACCTGTCTCACGACGGTCTGAACCCAGCTCACGTACCACTTTCATTGGCGAACAGCCAAACCCTTGGGAGCTTCTTCACCCCCAGGATGTGATGAGCCGACATCGAGGTGCCAAACCGCATCGCCGCTGTGGACGCTCGGATGCGATAAGCCTGTTATCCCCAGAGTACCTTTTATCTGATGAGCGATGACCCTTCCATTCGGAATCACCGGATCACTAAGTCCTACTTTCGTATCTGCTCGACTCATTTGTCTCGCAGTTAAGCACCCTTATACCTTTACGCTCTTTGCCTGATTGCCGACCAGGCTGAGGGTACCTTTGAACTCCTCCGTTACTTTTTAGGAGGAGACCGCCCCAGTCAAACTGCCCAACTGACACTGTTCCCCGCCCTGTTTCAAGGGACGAGGTTAGAACTAAAGCATATCCAGGCTGGTATTTCAACGTTGGCTCCGCGAACGCTAGCGCGCCCGTTTCACAGCCTCCCAGCTATACTACACAAGACATACCTCAGCCCAATATCAGCCTACAGTGAAGGTTCATGGGGTCTTTCCGTCTAACCGCGGGTACGTGGCATCTTCACCACGACTACAATTTCACCGGGTCGGTGGTTGAGACAGTGCTCCAGTCGTTACGCCTTTCATGCAGGTCGGAACTTACCCGACAAGGAACTTCGCTACCTTAGGACCCTCATAGTTAGGGCCGCCGTTTACTGGGGCTTCGGTCGCCAGCTTCACTCCCGAGGGAGCTAACCGCCTTCCTTAACCTACCAGCACCGGGCAGGCGTCAGACGCTATACATCCACTTACGTGTTAGCAGCGTCCTGTGTTTTTGATAAACAGTCGCTAGAGCCGATTTTCTGTGGCCCAATTGCTTGGGCGCCCCTTATCGCGAACTTACGGGGCCAATTTGCAGAGTTCCTTAACCACCGTTCTCCCGAGCGCCTTAGACTTCTCGTCTCACCTACCTGTGTCAGTTTTAGTACGGTTACGTGTGCTTCAAAGTTTAGAAGCTTTTCTTGGACATCCTGCTAACATCATCCAGATCTTAGGTGCTGTTAGTTCCGGAACTTGAACCTACTGTGGCGGATTTACCTACCACCATTCTTGTTCCGGAACAACGGACATTTCTAGTCGTCCGCATGCCTTTCGGATGCCGTCCCTCCATCACTCCACACACATAGCGTAGGAATATTAACCCACTATCCATCGTCTACGCCTTTCGGCCTCGACTAAGGCACCGGCTAACCCTGGGCGGATTTACCTTCCCCAGGAAACCTTAGGCTTTCGGCGAACAGGATTCTCACCTGTTTTATCGTTACTCATTCCGGCATAATCACCTGTAGAGGCCGACACCACTCGTTACCGTATGGCTTGTATCTCCTCTACAGCGCTCTCCTACCACTCCAGCAAGCTGGAATCCGCGGCTTCGGTACTATGCTTACTCCCGTTCATTATCGGCGCAGAATCTCTCGACCAGTAAGCTGTTACGCACTTTTTAAATGGTGGCTGCTTCTAAGCCAACATCCTGGCTGTCTCTGAAATTCAACTTCCTTAGTGACTGAGCATAGTTTAGGGACCTTAGCCGACGATCTGGGTTGTTTCCCTTTTGACCACGGAGCTTATCCCCCGTAGACTAACTCCCGAGATAGTTGTAATGGTATTCGGAGTTTGGTTCGGCGAGGTACCCCGGAAAGGGCCCCCGTCCAATTCAGTCTCTCTACCCCCACTACATAGTTGCTCGAGGCTATCCCTCAAGATATTTCGGAGAGAACGAGCTATCTCTGCGTTTGATTAGACTTTCACTCCTCCCCACAGGTCATCCCCTCGGTTTTCAACCCAAGTGAGTTCGGTCCTCCACGCAGTTTAACCCGCGCTTCAACCTGCCCATGGGTAGATCACGCAGTTTCGCGTCTACCGCCCGCGACATATGTCGCCCTATTCAGACTCGGTTTCCCTATGGCTTCGACCCTTAGAGTCTTAACCAAGCCACGAACGGTAACTCGCCGGATCATTATGCAAAAGGCACGCCGTCACACGTTAAATCGTGCTCCGACAGCTTGTAAGCGCATGGTTTCAGGTTCAGTGTCCTCCCCTAGCCGGGGTTCTTCTCACCTTTCGATCGCTCTACTTAGTTCACTATCGGTCATTAGAGAGTATTTAGCCTTACGGAATGGTCTCCGTAGATTCAGTCGGGGTTTCACGTGCACCGACCTACTCAGGTATCCTTCGGGAGACTCAAAGCTTTCGCGTACAGGACTGTCACCTTCTGTGGTGTGCCGTATCCAGGACACTTCCGCTAGCCAGAGTTTTGTAACTCCCATGTGAAAGACCCTACAACCCCACGAAGGAAAACCTTCATGGTTTGGGCTCTTCCGATTTCGCTCGCCGCTACTCACGGAATCGATTTTTCTTTCTTTTCCTCCAGGTACTTAGATGTTTCACTTCCCTGGGTTGGCCACGTATACCTATGTATTCAGCATACGTTAATTCGGGAATCTCGGGATCAATACTCGTTTGTCAGCTACCCCAAGCTTTTCGCAGACTTCCACGCCCTTC
>JANODD010000075.1:0-18838 GCA_031412515.1 Planctomycetia bacterium
GAACGCAACAGTTCTGAAGTGCGTTTGCTCCCTAAAACAAACGAAGCCGTGGACCATGCGTCCGCCTGCATGGCGGTCGGCGCTGCGATAGAAACGCAAGCCAATTCGTTAGGCGAGACGCCGGTCGCGGGATCAAATACAGTCGAGGGACGCACTCGCCTCGTCGTTGGCAGCCGAATCCGTGTGACGAACTTAGACGGTTCGTTCCACGCTGAAGAGCGTTAAGCCGCTTTCCAACAAATCACGAATGTCAAGGTGTGTGCAGCCAACGCACCGCGACATGCCGGGACGGTTCGCGCCGTTCCGCTACAAATTGGGGCAGGCTGGGTCATTCTCATTAACAGTTCATCCAAGCGTCGGTCGGAAATCTTGCTCGAATTATTTGCCGCCAGTCGACTCTGCGGTTAATTCTCCACACAGGTCGAATGCCTTCATCGCCTCAACAGTTGCGATATAGGTGATGTAATGGTAGTTGCCGCGATAGAGCGAGTGCATCCACCAACGTCCGCTTTGACGTTGCTCGGCCTTGAGCCATGCCAAACCGCGCGCGATGCGAGGGTCCGTGGCTGGAATATTGCTTTGACGCATGAGCACGATGGCTAACGCAGTCATGTATGCGTCGCTTTGGGGCTTATTTGCGTCGGGCAAGTTCCTCATAAGATTTAATACGTGCGGGCTCATCTCGAAATGCCAGTCATTGACCTGCGACATATCGCGAGTGCTCCATCCACCGTCGGCATGCTGCTTGGACGAGAGCAAGTAGAGCGCGGCTTCTCGCTCGGACGCCGAAACTAGCTCCGGTAAATAGTGAGCAAGTTGAAGCTTCAATACCCGGTCAAAGTCGTTCCGCGGCGGCGCACCTTGCAACCAAGCCTTCAACTTCGCAACGCGGCTCAGCAGCGAATTGTCCTTCAATTCAGCCAACCAACCCGGCGCTGCGGTGATAGCGCGGACGGCTTGCAACGAGAGTTCAAAATCAGTCGTGATGTGAGGAATTTCGACCTCCCCGTGGCTAACAAATGCTCCACTGTTCGACTGATGTTCGAACATGTCACGGAGAGCGAGTTGAGTTGGTTCGGATGTTGTTTTCGTCACATGCCGATCCCACTCTGCCAGTCCAAGAGCCCGCCAAACGCTGGTGAAAGTACCCGGATAGAACATGTGGCCATCCTTTTCAGTCTCCTTAACTAACTTGACCTCTTTGGGCAGAGAACGGACAAAGTCGGAATGCACCTCGGCGCTCGGCGGGCCGAATTGCCGCGACCATGCCGTGCGTTCGACCATGTAGGGTCCTGTTGTATGGCAATTCACACAAGACTTCTCGCGCACCCAACTTAAGGCGCCATCCTCCAAATACTTGGCTGCAGCGGACAATGATGAGGGGCCGAAGACTGTAACTCGCGGTTCATTCTCCGACGGCAGGCTCACGCGAATATCATTAGATAGGTATTGAAAAGCTGGCTTATTATTGGCCTGCCCAAACGCTCCCTGCGAAACGGAGAAGATTGCCAGAAGTGCGAATCCCCATGTGCCGTCGACTCTGCGAAGACATAGCTGGTGGGCGGCATCGAACAGTTTGTTTTTCATTTTGATTTTACCAACCAGAAGCGAATCTATTGTTTTCCTGATCGAACCATATGTCGTAGAGTGTATCAGCTATCGTATTTGTCGGCCAAACTTGCGATCGGCTGTTCATCGCCATAGGATCGTCCTCGATCGTAGCAATTTCGTAATGGGTTAGCATCGGTCGCGAGATCCTACGGACTTGCAAAGTTAAAGCCTAGAAAGTGCGGATAATTGACTATCACAGATGCGTCGCTCTCCGGCCGGCAAAATTACTAATAATCGGCTGCAAATCACGTCCCGTACTCAAAAACCCTGCAAAATATGGCACATTCGCGATTACTCTCCACTGTGCGGTTTTGGCGAAAACGCCAGATGGCAGGGGGATGAAAAACCTGACAGCACGTCCCAAGGTGATGGGTGGCCTCCCAAGCGGCGAGTGCACGTTGCGTTCTTCTTGCTTACGCTGTTCTTACGTGCTGTTCCTCGCTTCGATGTCACCCAAAGAAGCATCAGAAATGGAAACAGGTCACTAATCCTCGTGGCTGCAAATCTGAAATCAGATTTCTGCCCCCAAACAAGCGGTTCATACGAGTCTCGGGTTGGCGAGCATGACTAGCGACAAGATTAGCAAAGCCATACGCGAGCTAGCGAAAAAGGCCGGTTTGACAGAGAAAGAAATTCAGAGATTCACTTCAGAAGTGGGGCGGAGAAGCGGTGAAGCGAAAAAACAAACTGAGGAGCAGATTGATCAGCAAATTGACCACGCATTCATTCAACTTGGGCCGAGCAAATCCGGCATTCGCCACACAGCAGACACGGCCAGTTCGTCTTTGCAACAGATGATCGACGAACGCATCGACGTCGCTTTGGATCGGCTTGGTATTGCGAGAAGCGAGGAAAGTCAATCACTAACACAGCGCATAGAACGCCTTGAGAAGAGGGGCTTCACGGCGGATGGAACTCTTAATACAACGCTATGTTTGAGCGACGCTCGCTAAAATTCCCGATTACCTTGGGCGTGACATTGCTCCGGTTGCTGGTGCTGATGCTCGTCGGCGTGTTAGGGGCCTTGCAGGCCGCCGAACATGCGCCCATATACGGGACGCTGCTCAGTGTTGGCACCGTTGTGCTTGCGATCATTCTTGCCGGTATTGTCGCTTACTTGGTCATGTCCATCCAGTCAATCAATCTCAATCGCCGCCAATTGAATTTCCTTGATAGTGTAACGCACGAGTTAAAATCGCCGATCGCCTCTCTCAAACTGTGCTTGTCGAACGTCAACGTGACAATAGCTTCCCATACGTGCGTGCAGCTAACCATAAAGAGTCTCGCCCAGTTCGATTTGCGACCAAGTTTTTTAAGCTTACGTAAGAATTCCGGACTAGCGCCTGAACCACGAAGTTTCACAGACCAGTCCAAGTTGAATCCAATAAATTGGAAAGGTAGTAGCAGGAGACCCCTTGCGTCGTGGCTGCATTTGGTTGTCAGGAAATCGATCACGCTAGCAGTTTTCGATGCACACTGAGAGCTACTTTTGAAGCAGTTTGCTAGGAGTTAATTGGGCTGCAATCCCGAGCGTGCTCTAAGGGTAACTTCTACTAGTTATTAACTAGCTAAACATTCGGCGCATGAGTTGCCAAGCTATTTTGCTGTCCAAATGTTTCTCGGTCACGCCGGGTCAGGATTCCCGAGGGAAAGGTTAAAAATGAGAAAAAGTGGAAAGAAGCGGCCCATTGTAGAACTCTCTAAACGCAGAGACTTGTACGTCGTCGGGGTTGGCGCTTCCGCTGGTGGCTTAGAGGCGCTCGAAGCCCTCTTTAGATCACTACCTAGCGATACAGGAATGGCGTTCGTGGTGATACAGCACCTATCACCGGATTTCAAAAGCCATATGGAAGAGCTCCTAGCTAAGCATACGACGATGCCTATCTACCGCGTCGAAAACGGCATGCCCGTGGAGGCCAATTGCATTTACCTGATCCCTGCGAAAATGGAAATGGTTATCTCCGAAGGGAAGCTGTTGCTAACTGCAAAGAGCAAGGAGCGAGTATTGTCTCACCCGATTGATCAGTTTTTTCGTTCTCTGGCCAGTGACTTTGGCAGGAAGTCGGTTGGCGTCATTTTGTCTGGAACTGGCAGTGATGGTTCACGGGGTATTCGGGACATCAGTGAGGCAGGCGGATTAACTGTCACTCAAGACGAATCGTCGGCAAAATTTGACGGGATGCCGATGAATGCGCAGTCGACCGGCGCGGTAAACCTGGTTCTGCCGCCTGCGGGAATTGCGAAAGCACTTGTCAAGTATGCCGAGCAAGGCCTCAGCCCTGAAGGAATGGCTGAGCAAGATTTAGAATCGAATAACTTCGAAGGGATGGAAAAGATATTCTATCTACTGCATCAGCAGCATGGTCTCGATTTCTCTCAATATAAAACCAGCACCGTCGGTCGTCGCATTCAGAGGCGAGTCGACCTGTTGACTTTGGAGTCTCTAACATCTTACGTTGAATACATTCAGTCAAATCCTGAAGAAGTAAACTTACTTTATAGAGACTTGCTGATCGGAGTGACGAAGTTTTTTCGCGATCCCGATGCATTCGCAGTACTCGAAAACAACGTAATACCAACGATCTTCAGTCGACTGGACGACTATCCAACTATCCGAGTTTGGGTAGCGGGCTGTGCTTCGGGGGAAGAAGCATACTCAATTGCCATCCTTTTTGACGAAGAGATTCGACGGCGGCAATCGCCTGTGAATGTGAAAATTTTTGCAACAGATGCTCATCATGTCTCACTACAATCGGCGGCGCAAGGTGTGTATTCGCTTGATGCTCTTTCTGAGCTCAGTAAAGAACGCCGCGAGTTTTACTTCCGCAAACGACGTGATGGATTTCATGTCACGCGAGAGCTACGAAGGTACATCGTTTTCGCACCGCACAATCTCATTCGCGATGCGCCATTCACCCAGCTAGACCTGGTAACTTGCCGCAACCTGTTGATTTATCTTCAGCCGCAAGCTCAGAAGAAAGCTCTCGCAATGTTTCACTTTGCATTGAAGTCTGGAGGGACGCTGTTTCTGGGTCCGAGCGAGTCGCCTGGAGACATTGCAGACGAGTTTCAAATATTGGATAAACGTTGGCGAGTTTATTCGAAGCGCCGCGATGTTCGCGTTCCAATCGAATCAATCTCCTCATTCGGGCTCACTGTAGATCGAATCTCAGGAAGTCGGTCTTTGCCAGCGACGATGCCGAAGCCTCGCATCGATCCAAACTTACTGGCAATCTACGACCAAATCCTAGATCGTCGTATGCCGCGAAGTTTTCTGGTGAACGCCAACTTTGAAATTATGCATGTGTTTTCGGGCGCGGAAAAGTATCTCAAGCCGCGCGGTGGTCGCCCGACGAATAGTTTGCTGGACTCCATAGTTGAACCGCTTAAGACTCCATTGACCGTCGCTTTACAAAATGCAGCGAGAAAGCAAATCGCGGTGAGATATGCAGGAATTCACATACAGTCGGGAAACGGAATCGAAGACGTTCGACTAATCATTGAGCCAGTTTTTGAACCAAAGTCAAAAACGGAGTGCTTGCTCGTGGAACTAGAGCCAGCGGATGCCAAGACAGAGTCATTGCCTGAGGGCGTCTCAGTAGACTTGACGAAGATGTCTCGGGATCGTGTCTCGTCTCTCGAGTCCGAACTGCATTACACGCAGGAAAATCTGCAAGCAACGGTCGAAGAGATGGAGACCGCTAACGAGGAACTGCAAGCATCGAATGAAGAGTTGGTCGCCTCCAATGAGGAATTGCAAAGCACTAACGAAGAGCTCCATTCGGTGAATGAAGAGCTGTACACTGTAAATGCCGAGCATCAAAGACGCGTTGAAGAACTTGCCCAAGCCACTGCAGACATGGATAACCTACTCGCGACCACGCGCGTGGGTGTGATTTTTTTGGACGATGATTTGTATATCCGTCGTTTTACGCCGGAAATAGCAAAATTGTTTCATCTGGTCCCACAGGACATCGGGCGATCTATTGAAGGGTTCAGTCACAATCTGAACCGAGATAAACTAATTGAAGATCTGAAGCGTGTTATTTCGACGCAGGAGGAAGTAGAGATCCATGTTGAGGATAAGCGCGGCGTTCCCTACCTCTTGCGGATCCTGCCTTATAGAACGCATGAGCGAGCTGACGGAGTGGTGCTAACTCTTATCGATATCAGCTCACTTAAAGCAGCGCAGGCAAATCTAGAACAATTCAAATTTATGACAGAGGCAGCGAATGACGCAATTGCCCTTCTCGGGCGAAATGGCGAGTTGAGCTACGTGAATCCGACGTTTCGCCAAATGTTGGGCTATACAACGGAAGAGTTGAATTCGATGACGATTACCGGCATCGAGCGAGTGAACGGACTATTGCATTTTCAAGCCTTATTTGACGGAACTGATTCGGCCAAGCTTAACCCTTATAAAGCGGAATGGCTTCGAAGGGATAAAACTACAGTCTCGGTAGAAGTGAGTGCCAGCCGATTTGTGTTCGAAGGTCACCAATTCCTCTGTATCAATGCCCGAGATATTAGCGAGCGTGTAATTTCGGAACGAAATCTCAACATTCAGCACTTGGCCATGGAGTCAGCTCGTCACGGAATTCTGATGAGTGATGCTACGCTGCCAGATCGACCGATTACCTACGTTAATTCAGCTTTTACTGAACTGACTGGATATTCTCGTGATGAAGCTATGGGTCGCAACTGCCGATTCCTTCAGGGCAACAAAACGGATCGCGAGGAGGTGAAGATAGTTCGAGACGCAATCGCTGCAGGCAAAGCTTGCCAAGTTACTTTGCTGAACTATCGGAAGGATGGCACGACGTTTTGGAATGAACTTCAAATCACACCTGTGAAAGACGAAAGTGGAAAATTAACCCACTTCATCGGGATGCAAAACGACATCACCGCACGAATTCATTCAGAGAACGCATTGAAAGCAAATGCAGAAAAGACCCAGACTATCCTTGATACGACGGCCGAAGGAATTTACGGTGTTGACCAGAATGGATTTTGCACGTTTTGCAATGAGTCAGCATTAAAACTTCTCGGCTTCAGCCTCGACGAAGTAGTGGGCCACAATATGCACAAGTTAATACATCACTCGACTGATGTTGGTGAGACACTTTGCGAACGCGATTGCAAAATTCAAGGCGCGATTGTTTCGAGAAACGAAATTCACGTAAGCGACGAAGTCTTTTGGCGGAAAGATGGCAGTAGCTTTCCAGTTGAATATTGGAGCCGCCCTCTTGTACGCGATGGCGAAATTCAGGGTGCCGTTGTCTCGTTCCAAGATATCTCCGTCGAAAGAGAATGGCAAAAGCGTCAGAAACAGATTTTGCAGGAACTCGAACAAGCAAACCGGGCAGCACTAAAAGCGAGTGATACCAAGAGCGAATTCCTTGCGAATATGAGTCACGAGATACGAACGCCAATGAGCGCGATCATGGGTTACGCAGATATATTAGCTAGGCATTTAGACGACGCAGACAATCTTAACTGTGTACAAATTATTCGGGATAATGGCAAGTTTTTGCTTGAAATTATTAGCGATATTCTCGACATATCAAAAATTGAAGCCGGAAAGATCGATCTTGTCAAAGAAGCATTTCAATTGCCCGAGCTCCTGGCGGACTTACGGGCCCTGATGCGGATTCGCGCTCGAGAGAAAGGGCTCAACTTTCATTTTGAAACTGACGGCAAGTTGCCCCGAGCTGTGATAAGCGATGCCAAACGTTTAAAACAAATTCTTCTCAACCTAATTGGAAACGCAATCAAATTTACAGACACAGGTACCGTCAAAGTTGTAGTTCGATTTTTGTCGACAAGGAAACTGCATAGACTGCAGTTCGAAGTCATTGATACAGGTATCGGAATTAGTCACGCACAAACAAGGCGACTTTTTCATCCGTTCACACAAGCGGATGCCTCGGTAGTCAGGCGTTATGGTGGAACGGGGCTGGGACTTGCAATCAGCCAGCGACTAGCAGAAATGCTTGGCGGGAAGATCACAGTGCGAAGTGCGTTGGAGAGAGGTAGCAAATTTACTCTCACTGTCCGTGTTAAAATTGCGGAGAATGTTGAATTTTTTGAACGATTTGAAGATCGGCCGCTCAATGGTCCTCAGGACTTATTGGAGGACTTGCCGCAAGTTAAAGGATGCGTCCTGGTTGTCGATGATCGTCGGGACGTTCGATTCGTCGCACAACATTTTATCGAACAATCGGGAGGCATTGTTCTTACAGCAGAGAACGGCCGAGAAGCTGTCGAATTGATAATGGCAGATATGAAAAATGGCAGGACGATCGACCTTGTTGTCATGGATATGCAAATGCCAGTTTTGGACGGCTATGCTGCGACGAAAATATTGCGCGAAAAGGGATTTAGCAAGCCTGTGATAGCGCTCACTGCCCATGCAATGGAAGGCGATAGAGAAAAATGTTTGGCAGCAGGGTGCAACGACTATCTCCCAAAGCCGCTCGAAAAGGGTCGATTTGTCAGGGTTCTTAACAATCTAATATCTGCAAATGCAGCTAGCTTGAGTCCTAAAGTTGATCGCCCTAATTCGCCTGCCGCAAGTTCCAGAACTGCACAAACTGTGCTAATTATCGATGATAGTAAAGACGCTGCACACGCTTTAGCAACACTCCTTGAATTTGACGGCTATCGAGCCGTAGTTGAAACTCGCGGCAGGTCTGGGGTGGCCAGGGCCGCAGAACTTAAGCCTGAAGTTATCTTGCTTGACCTAGGACTTCCCGATATCAGCGGTATCGAAGTCTGCGGTTTGCTTCGTGCAAATGCTGAATTGAAAAAAACGTTGGTGGTTGCAGTTACGGGTGACAGTGTAGACGCAACTATGAATTCTGAGTTCGACGGCCACATCGTGAAACCGGTCAATATGCAGGAGTTGCATCGGTTAATTGGGTTAAACTTAAAACCATCCGCTTGAAACTGTTCGCATACACACCGCGATGTGCTGTTATCGCGCAACGTGGCAGGGAGTTATGCACAATGCGTTTAGATTTTCGCTGCGAATCACATTGCAAACTGATATTGATCTAGCGCTGCAAATGTGAACATTTACGGTTAGCAGATGCTGGGAAAGATTCCCTGAGGTGGCCGTCCTCTATGCGTAAACTGCCCGAAAGGACTTCGGGCAGCTGCTTTTGTTACCAACGAAAAACAAATTAGGCGTACGCCATTCAGTTTAACGTCATTTCTATGAAGGATGGTCCATGTTAGTTTTATCACGTAAGGAAGATCAGACGATCATCTTTCCGAACCTCGGAATCAGCATTGAGGTTGTGAGGGTGGTGGGTAATAAAGTCAGTCTCGGTGTGGAAGCGCCAAAAGCCATAAGGGTGCTTCGAGGCGAGTTACAACCAGACGCAGATAGCGCTTGCGATGACAGCGTATCGGTATTCCAACAGCTTGCACAACTGATTGACATCGTCGATCCAGCAACTCGTCATGAGCTGAGAAATCGCTTGAACACTGCCAGGCTGTCTGTCCACGTCGCACAGCGGCAACTTGTATATGGTGGCTCTGACAAAGCCCAGCAATCCCTCGTGAATGCCGTCGAAGCGTTATATCAACTGAATGAAATGTTCGATTCGAAATTGGCGAACCAGCCATTGGAAAATTTTCAACAATCGCGGCCCAGGTACGAAGTCGCAAATGGAATCTTGCTGAATTGCAAGGCGCTAGTAGTTGAGGACAATGACAACGAACGCGAATTGTTGGCTGGAGTTCTCGAAATGGCGGGATGCGAAGTTTTTTCGGTGGCCGATGGCAAAGAAGCGATAGAGTTCATCGAGATGCATGGCCAGCCCGACGTAGTACTAATGGACATGAATATGCCACGTCTCAGCGGTCCCGAAACTATCTGTGAAATAAGAAAAAATGTCCCTGGGGATCGCTTACCAATTTTCGGTGTGTCTGGCATGTCTCAAGCAGAGGCTAACATTCCTGTAAGTGATCGCGGACTTACTGGTTGGTTCACGAAACCAGTTAATCCCAGTCAGTTGGTCCAATATTTACAGAAGCAACTTGCAAATCAAAACTGGTCCTAGCAACTCGAACGCGGCGACTAATAAATGCCTGCAAGTTCGGCGATTTGACGGGCTATTTTAATTTTTGCGTCCCGACGACTTGGATACATGATCGAACGCCGCCACATATTACTCAGATCATTGGAGTGCCGATGGATTTGAAATACCGCAACTAAAGATTCGTCAAAGAGAGCTTTATGATTTTCGCTCGGCCAGCAGTCGGTTGACCTCAGCGGCGTAAACAGGCTTCACTAGATGGTGATCGAACCCGGCTTCCTTTGAGCGACGACGGTCTTCGTCCTGGCCCCATCCGGTTGCCGCCACGATGAGCGCGTCCTTAGCCCACGCCTTCTCCCGAATACGGCGGCAGGCGTCGAACCCATTTAGCCTGGGAAGTCCAATGTCCAGCACGATCAGGTTGGGCCGAAAGGCCTCGGCCAACTCTACGCCCTCCAGGCCGTCGTGGGCAGTGCGAGTGTCATTCCCCATGACTGTCAGCAGCATCGCCAAACTCGCCGCTCCGTCCCGATTATCGTCCACGATCAGAACGCGACCTTTCGGAGCGGGCTGCGCGACGTCGTTCTGCATCCGCCTCTCCGCGGGCCCTGTTTTCATTGCGGGCAGGCGCACGATGAACGTGCAACCCTTCCCAACACCCCCACTACGCGCCTCAACCGTTCCGCCGTGCGCCTCGGTCAGGCCCTCAACCAGCGCGAGTCCAATACCCAGACCGCCCTGTGCCCGCTCCAAGCTCCTGTCAACCTGAGAGAAAAGCTCGAACAGATTCGGTAAGGAATCGACCGGGACTTCAATGCCATTGTCTTGCACTGTGATAACGGCCTCGTTGCCTTGCAACTCGGCGGCAAGGGTGATACGCCCGCCCGGCTCGGTGTACTTGGCGCTGTTATTCAGCAGGTTCCAGAACACCTGGGCGAGACGGGTAAGGTCAGCGTCCAGGTGAATGGGCTGGGGTGGCAGCGTGACCGTTAGCGTATGTCCATTAACCTCGATCTGTGGGCGGGCCGTCTCGACAGCGCTCTGCACTACTGCCCATAGCTCGACCGGCGCCTTGCGGAGTTCGAGCTTATTGCGCGTAATGCGGCTGATGTCCAAGAGGTCATCTACCAGCCGGATCATCTGTCCAAGTTGGCGCTCCATCATCTCCCGGGCCTGCTGCCAGGTTGGCGTGGCAGTGGTGAGTTTTAACAGTTGTAACCCGTTGCGGATCGGGTCGAGTGTGAAAATCGAATGGTCTCGGATATTCTTAACCAAAGAAGTGAAGCGAGTCTCCAGTTCCGCGCGATCATCTTCCAGCCGCCGACGTTCGGTAATGTCCTCGATCGCCAGGAGGATCGACTCAGTGTGGTTATTCTGCCGATAGACACGGCGCCCATTCAGGAGCATCACTTTACGGCCAACTGACTCGAAGTTGTGAGCAATCTCAAAGTCGTTGAAGACGGTGTTTTGCGGTAGAACATTTTCCAGTAGGCGGCACAGCTCTGGGATGTCCCACTGGCGGTTGCCGAGTTCGTAGAGGCGATCTTTTAAAACGCAGGGTTGCGAGTCTTAGAGAGATGTCCGGTCAGCGATAAACTGGGGAGTGACACCATTCTTAGTCGCGAGAGTTTGCACAAAAGCAGAGCCGTTGCGAGTCCAGGATGCCGCCTCCATTTTTCTTTTTCGCCGCCAGCAGGCGACGAACATCGCTGTGGCGCGCCCACTCACGAGGTTCTGGGACCGTCGCCCCGTTGCGGAGCAACTCCGTTATGTGGGTACGATGCCCAGCCGCATGGAAGTCAGCGATTCCCTCGTCAGTTTTGTAGGTGATCCCAACGTTTGTAGGTGATCCAACGCGCTCCAGATCTTGTCGCACCATAAGCCAAGTCTTGCGATTTCTCAGCTTTGGAAACACGGGATCGCTTTTGCCAAGTCCAGCCGTCCACTCACGAATGAGGGGCACAAGTTCGCGATGCAACGGCAGGACATCCTTTTTGCGGTGTTTTGAAGATGCAGCTTCGATGGCAAAATTCTCCTTCCCGCTCAATCGATTTCGCCGCTACCAGATTTCATAGTCGATTCCGCTGTGATGCAAATTTCTTATCAGCTTTGCAAAGCCGACGAATTAGTCGATCAATTTCGCGTGGGTTGGCTTCTGCACCGAGCAATTGCTCAAAGGTTGATTTTGCAGGCGGCTGACCTCCTAAAACTTGCACCGAAAATGATGTGGCGAGGTTTTTGTACCGCGCGACCAATCGCTTTCCATGAGAAGAGACCGCCGATGGCACCAATTGGGGTTCTTGCAAAACTATGTCAAAACCGGGACACTACCCCCCTCGCGCAGTGGTCCGGTTTAGAAAGGGAGTCGTCACAACTAACTCATCGAATTTCTAGCAAGTATATACTGTTGGACTCACATTCACCAATGATCTCATTCACCAAGTAACAGGGTTAAAATTGTGCGATCCTGGCAGATCTCGCTGATTGTGGCCGTAGCGTATCTCGTTACCGGTTATCTCGGGTTGATGATGCCAGCGATCGGCTCCAGCGTCTCCCTGATATGGTTGCCAACTGGGATCGCCGTTGCCGCGTTACGCCGATGGGGTTATGGGTGTTGGTGGGGCGTGGCACTCGGGGCGATCAGTGTAAACCTCGCAATCGGCAACCCGTTTCCTCTCGCCTGCGGCATTGCCGTCGGCAACACGCTGGGGCCATTGCTTGCGACCCTAATTCTGGTTCGAACGGGTTTCTCACTCCGGCTCAAACGGTCGCAGGATATCTTGCTGCTTAGCGGAGCTGCTGCGGTCGGGATGCTGGTGTCCGCAACAGTTGGGGTCTTTTGCCTCAATGCGGCTGGGAGCCTGACGGACGGGCACGTGCGGGCGTGGCTCATTTGGTGGGCTGGCGACACCACGGGAGCGATTGTCGCCGCTCCGCTGTTGTTTGTGCTGAATCGTACGGAAATACACGCACTTCTGAGGCGTCGAACCGAGTTGGGAATCTGGGCCGCGACGATCGTGGCGGTTGGACTGGGCGTGTTCGTGTTCAACACCGGCTTACAGAGGCCGCCGCTGCCGATCGCATTTATTCCACTCCCGCTCATCCTTTGGGGAGCCATGCGTTATGGTCCGATCGGAACATCCTTTGGAATAGTCGTGCTGTCGTTATGTGCGACTTTCGGGGCTGCAAGCGGAAGTGGCTTATTTACGAGATCCGCGCCGATGGAAGGGCTCGCCCTCATATGGTTCTTCATGATGACGTGCGTGATCCTCGGCTGGATGGTGTACGTGCTGGACTCCACAAAAGTTCGTGCCTTCGAAACAGCGAGACAACTTGAACGGGCGCTCGAAGAGGCGGCACTAGGATTTCTGCTCGCAGATGCAGACCGGCGCATCACGCATGTAAGTGGTGACTTCACTCGTTTGACCGGCTACTCAGCAACCGAACTCCTGGGCAGGAGTTGTCGCATCCTTCAAGGGCCGGAGACCGATCCGAGCGTGGCCGATAAACTCAGGTCTTCACTAAATTGTGCGCGCATCTTTGACGATGACATTCTCAACTATCGCAAAGATGGTACGACATTTTGGAATGGGCTGCTGATCTTCCCGATCCACGATGCGCACGGCGAATTAAGCGGGTTCATCGGCATTCAGCGGGACGTGACCGAACGAAAGGCTTCGCAAGTGGCACTCGCTCGCTCCGAAGAGCTCCTCCGCGCGAACCGGGATCGCCTGAATTTTCTTGTCCGCTCATCCCCGGTGGTGATTTACAGTGCGAGCCCTGTCGGTGAGTTCCCCGCGACGTTTGTTAGTGTCAACGTGCAGTCTCTACTCGGGTACGAACCACAACAATTCACCTCCGATCCAGGCTTCTGGGCGAGCCGGATTCATCCCGATGACGCCGCTTGGGTAATAGCCGACCTTACGGCGCTCTTCGAACACGGCCATCATTCCTGCGAGTACCGGTTCCGGTCGAGTACTGGCGATTACCGCTGGATGCACGACGAGATGCTAATGAAGCGGGATACCGCCGGTAACCCGACGGAGATCGTCGGTTACTGGACCGATGTCACCGACCGATACACGGCCGAATTGTCGCTCAAAGAGAGTGAAGAGCGATACCGACAATTGTTCGAGTCAAACCCGCAGCCGATGTGGGTCTATGATCTGGAGACACTCGCTTTCCTCGCGGTGAACGATGCCGCGATTGCGAAGTACGGCTACAGTCGGGACGAATTCTTGGCTCTGACGATCAAAGACATCCGACCCTCGGAGGATGTGGCGGCATTGTTAGTTAAGTTAGCGTGCATCACCAACGGCCTGGATGAAGCCGGAGTTTGGCGTCATCAACTCAAGAATCGGCAATTGATCTGGGTGCGGATCACGAGTCACACATTGACCTTTAACCGGCGCCCAGCCGAGGTCGTTCTTGCCCAGGACGTGACCGACCAGTTACAAGCCGAGGAGTCGCTGCGGGCGAACGAAGCAAAGCTTCGGGCGTTCATGAGCTTCGGGCCGATCCTCGCTTGGATCGTCTCCCCAGAAGGCCGCTTCCAGTACTCCAACGAAGCGTTCGCCAGACTCCTGAAAATGTCCCCAGACCAGGTTGAAGGGTCAACAGTTCAAGACATCTTCCCGCCCGACTACGCGACGGAATATCTCGCGATCAACCGGCGAGTGTTCGAAGCGGCGGTTCCGCTAGAAACGCTCGAACGGACCATTCGAGCAGACGGCACAGAGGGGCAGTTCATAGCGTACAGGTTCCTCATTCCGACCCTGAATGGGACTCCAGAGTTGGGTTGTATCGCGATGGACGTAACCGATTGGAAGAATGCCGAGTTGGCCCTCCGAGAGAGCGAGGAGAAGCTCCGGACCATTATCGACAACGAACCGGAGTGCGTGAAGGTTCTGGATCGGGACGGTCGCCTACTTGAGATGAATCCTGCCGGCCTCCGACTGATAGAGGCCGACGACCTGGAACAAGTCCGCGGGTCGCCTGTTTGTGCGATGGTGGTGCCGGACGCGCGCGGGGACTTCGAAAAGATGGTTGAGGCCGCCTTCCGCGGGGAGACTGGGTCACTCGTCTTCGAGATGCAGGGTCTCAAGGGCACGCGCCGGACGCTGGAAACGCACAGCGTGCCGCTCTGGGATTCCGATCACTGCGAGGTCCTTGCAATGCTCGGGGTGACGCGTGACATTACCGAACGGAAGCGGGCGGAGGACTCGCTGCGGGCCAGTGAGGAGCTGTTTCGCCAGGCATTCGAGTACTCAGCCGCTGGCATGGCGCTGGTGTCGCCGGACGGCCAGTTCCTGCGGGTCAACGCTTCGCTCCAATCGATCTTGGGTTACACAGAAGCCGAATTGCTGCAAATGAACTGCGTCGCGGTGACCGCCCCGGACGACCGCGCAGCCGATAAGCAGTGGGTCGAGCCGATGCTCGCCGGGCGCATGGATCGGCATTCTATGGAAAAGAGATACGTTCGGTCAGATGGCAGTGTGGTATGGGTCCTTTTGACGGTGTCGATCGTCCGGGATAAGGCCGATTGTCCGGTGAACTTCGTAGCGCAGTTCCTGGACGTGACGGCCCGCCGGTTGGCCGAGGTGGCCGTCCGGGAGAGCGAAGAGCGGCTCCGCATCTTCGTGGAAAACGCGCCGGTCGGGGTCGCGATGCTCGATCGGGAACTGCGATACATCTCCTATAGCCGCCGGTGGTTGACCGACTACGGGCTCGGCGAACAGTACCTTGTGGGCCGATCCCATTACGAGGTTTTCCCGGAAATTACAGATCGATGGAAGGAGATTCACCGCCGATGCCTGACCGGTGAGTCAGAACTGTGCGAACAGGATCGCTTCGATCGAGGGGACGGCAGCGCGAGTTACCTCCGCTGGGAGATTCAACCTTGGTACGACGCAGTCGGTGCAGTTGGCGGGTTGGTTTTCTTTACCGAGTTGATCACCGACCGTATTAAAGCCGAAGAACAAGTCAAGGCTTCTCTGCGGGAGAAGGAGTCCCTGTTAAAAGAGGTCCACCATCGCGTGAAGAACAATCTTCAGATCATCACCAGTCTTCTGAATCTTCAAGCCGAGACCGTTCAGGATCCAACCACCTTGAAATTGCTTCGAGAGAGCCAAAACCGGGTGCGGTCGATGGCCCTGGTTCACGAAACGCTTTACCGGTCCGGGGACTTGGGGTGGATTGATTTGGGCACATATGTCGATGCCATCTGTAGCTACTTGTCGCGAGCCTATGGGATCGACCATTACCGTATTCACATCGAGGTTCATGTGGACCACGTTTCCCTGGATTTGGACCGTGCGATTCCATGCGGACTAATCATCAATGAACTGGTCAGCAACGCTCTAAAGTACGCGTTCCCGGAAAACCGTTCAGGCCGGATCACAGTTCGATTGACTTCGAATTCCGATCAAAACTATACTCTCGCTGTTGAAGACGACGGCGTCGGCCTCCCGCCAGACCTCGACTTGGGCAAAATTAAGTCTCTGGGTTTGCAATTGGTCAACGATCTGGTTCGACAATTGAGTGGTTCGATCGTAATAGAGAAAGCCCCTGGGGCAGGATTTTTCATCCGCTTCACTGCTAAATTTCCACAAGCGCAACGGCCATGATGCCCTCTATCCGAATTCTCGTGGTCGAAGATGAAACTGTGGTCGCGCGGGACCTCCAAACCCGATTGGCTCGGCTCGGGTACACCGTCGTCGATACGACGGCCCGCGGCGATTCTGCGATTGTCCTGGCCGAACAACACAACCCGGACTTGGTGCTGATGGACATCCGCCTCCAGGGGGAGATCGACGGAATCACAGCTGCCGATGTGATCCGGAGCCGCTATCACCTGCCGGTCGTGTATCTGACAGCACACGCAGACGAACTGACCATCGATCGAGCTCGCGCGACCGAACCGTTCGGGTACATCCTGAAACCTTTCGACGAACGCGAACTGCGGATTGTGATTGAGATGGCCCTGTACAAGCATCAGGCGGAGCGAAAACTCCAACTCAGCGAGCGGCGGTACGCGACTACGCTCTCGAGCATCGGGGATGGGGTAATCGCTACCGACCAGACCGGGCGGGTGACGTTTCTCAACCCCGTTGCGGAAGGACTCACCGGTTGGTCTGCGGCGGATGCCAAAGGAAAGCCCTTGACCGAAGTGTTTCGCATCGTCAATGAGCAAACCCGGGCGATCGTCGAGAACCCGGTTGAGCGTGTGCTTCTAAAAGGGATCGTTGTAGGGCTAGCAAACCACACGATCCTGATTAACCGCCACGGGAGCGAGGCCCAAATCGACGACTGTGCAGCCCCGATCCAAGATGATCGGGGCGTGTCCGTCGGCGCAGTGCTGGTGTTCCGAGACGTGACTGAAACTCACCGGCGAGAAAAACAACTTCGACAGTCCCAGAAGATGGAGGCCATCGGACAGCTGGCCGGTGGAATCTCGCACGACTTCAACAACATGCTCACAGCAATTCTCGGGTACACTGAATTGCTGCTTCAAATGGCCGGTTCAGATCATCCCTGGATTGGGTTCTTGACCGAAATACAGAAGGCCAGTCATCGGTCGGCCGAATTGACCCGACAACTGCTCAGATTCTCGCGGAAGGAGCTATCACAGGCCAAGGTGATCGACCTGAACCGGCTGGTCAGCGGAATTGAGCCGATGCTAAGACGCGTAGTCGGTGAGCAAATCGAGTTGCACATACGATTGGCCGAGTCGCTGGGTTCAATCCAGGCTGATCCGGGACAACTCGAACAGGTTTTGGTAAATCTGGTCGTGAATGCCCGTGATGCTATGCCTAACGGAGGACTAATCGGCGTCGAAACCGCACGCGAATGGATTCACACCCAATCGCCCGGTGTCCCACAGGATATGCCGTATGGTGAGTACCAGGTATTGCGAGTCATCGACAACGGTTCTGGCATGGACAGCGAAACAAAGCTGCGGATCTTCGAGCCATACTTCACGACCAAGGAAGTCGGCAAAGGTACAGGATTGGGCCTATCGATCGTCTATGGGATCGTGCAGGCGTGCCAGGCCTACATCCAAGTCGAAAGTGCGGTAGGGCAAGGTACGAAATTTACCATCTGGTTTCCCCCCTCCTCGGACGAGCTAGTGCAGCAGCCAATCGCGGCTGCTTCAGATCTGCTACCCGGAACCGAGACGGTACTCTTAGTCGAGGACGAACCCACGGTTCGTAGTTTTGCAAAACAAGTTCTCGTCACCTGCGGTTACACGGTCTTGGAAGCCGAGCATGGGGCTCACGGCGTTGAGGTAGCCGAAAGCTATTCTGGCACGATTGATTTGATCGTGACCGACCTTGTTATGCCATTTGTTGGCGGAGTTGCCCTTATCACACGCCTCAAACGTGTCCGTCCGGGAATCAAAGTGCTTTATATGTCTGGGTACGCGCCTCCGCAATTTAGTCCGGAAAGCGATCCCCATGGAGAGGTGACTGTACTTCAGAAGCCATTCACGCCCCAGGCTTTTGCGGACGCCGTGCAACATGCGATTCGCGGATAAGCCGCCAGACGAAGACGTAGTCAACTGCTCCCCAAGCACTGGCGAGTCGGCTCCGGTGCACGTTACGACTGCACGGCTTAAGTTGTACTGGGAAAACCATGCTGTTTCTGACTCGGAAGGCCCCACCCGTAAGGAATTCAATTGTCGGCCGGACTGTATCAAAGGGAGTCATCCAACGTTCCAGCGACATGGGCGAGTTGGCCGAGCGGAACAGCGGACTTGAGAACCGCTGAATTATTCAAACTGTCGGAAACTGCAAACGGCAGGTTGCCGCTGGAGTCAAAGGAGAAATCGTCGGGATCGAGACCTCCACGGTCGTCTCCCCGGAAAAAAACCACCTCGCCGGTAATCGAGTCCATGCGAATCCAGGTCTCGATGGTCATTGAAGTAATAAACTTCAAGCTATCGAGATCCGTCAATTGAACGCGATCGTCCACAGTCTGGTGCCCGTTTTCTAGCATCAGAACTTCTAGCGTTAGATCCGGCCGCACGAATGGACAATCGAAAGGAATGTCGAACCTCGTGGAGCCAGGAGGCAACGAAGGTAGACGCGAAGGCCGAACGCCCGAATAACGGTATAGGTGTTACATAGAACTTCTCTTCTCCGAATTAGACCGCTCATGACTGCTCTCCCCAATGAGTCGCG
>JANODD010000076.1:0-13050 GCA_031412515.1 Planctomycetia bacterium
CTACCATGCATTTTGAAAACGCGGAGACCTTTGAACAGTGGCGAACCGCCGCGCGGCGACTGCTGGCTGATGAAATTTCGCCGGTAGATGTCCAATGGTCAGACGATTCTGGTCAATTGAAATTGTTTGGCGCGTCCGATACACCCCAAACGCCGGTGTCTGATGCGGCACCATTCACAGTGCCAAAAGCGTTTCTTGAGATCGCCAAATTCGTCGCCTGTCATCGCGATGCTGCGCGTTGGACATTGCTGTATCGGACTCTGTGGCGATTGCTTCATAGTGAACGCCATCTCCTAGCGATTGCCACTGACGACGATCTCTACCGACTGCTCGAGATGCAGAAAGCCGTAACACGCGACATTCACAAAATGAAAGCATTTGTGCGCTTTCGCAAAGTGGTCGGCGCCGATGGCTTAGAAAACTATGTGGCATGGCATCGGCCCGATCATCGCATAGTGCAACTTGCGGCACCGTTCTTTGCAAGACGTTTTTCAGGAATGAACTGGACGATTCTAACGCCCGATGAATCGGTTGCTTGGGATCAAGTAGCGCTGAGATTTGGTCCGGGAGTTGCCGCATCTGCAGCACCAGACAGTGATAACTTGGAAGAGTTGTGGAAGACCTATTACGCTTCGATCTTCAATCCGGCCCGCGTGAAAGTTGCGACGATGAAGCGCGAGATGCCGGTACGCCACTGGCCAACGCTCCCCGAAGCCCAATTGATTGACGAGTTGTTGCGCGACGCGCCTGACAGAGTAACGGCCATGATTAAAAAGCAAGAAGGATTCGCTCAGACTGCAAGCAGTTTTATGCCGCATAAAATCAGTTTGAACTCGTTGAGGGTGGCGGCGGCTGGATGTCGAGCATGCGATTTGTGCATTCCGGCGACACAAACGGTCTTTGGTGAAGGTCCAGCAACTGCGAAAATCGTTCTCGTCGGTGAACAACCTGGCGATCGAGAAGATATCGAGGGACATCCATTTGTCGGGCCCGCCGGAAGGTTGCTGGACGAAGCGCTTGCAATTGCAGACATCGACCGAACGGATGTTTATATTACGAACGTGGTTAAACACTTTAAATTTACTGAAGAACCGACAGCTCGAGGAAAACGCCGACTGCATAAGAAGCCTGACGCTCGCGAAATTTATGCTTGCCGGCCTTGGTTGGAAGCCGAACTGGCGACGATCAAGCCAGAAGTGCTTGTTTGCCTTGGCGCAACACCCGCACAAGCACTTTTTGGACGAGATTTTCGAGTTACTAAGAGTCGCGGCCAAGTGCTACCAACAGAGTGGTGTTCTCGAACTGTTGCGACTTGGCACCCATCGGCGATTCTTCGCATGCCAGATGTCACACGACGAGCGGAGATGCAAAAGCAACTTGTTGCTGATCTAGTTTCCGCCTCACGCTCATAGCGTTCAATCTGCATTAGCACAAAGAATGTTGTTTGCACTCAAGGGTCGGACCGAAATTTCTGCAGAGTGGTACAGTGATTGCTTCATAGGTTGAGTACTCGTGACGAAATTTTACGTAAGTGACTGAGTGGTTAGCAGTTTGCGACCATTGAGTCAAACTCGACGCGGCATGGTCATCCATCTTGACATTGACTGAACAGGCAAACTTCTCGCCGCTCATCCGGCCTCGTCGATGGCCGCGGAACATTACTTTACGCAGTGACAATGAAAAAAAATTCCCGTGTGGCGATGGTTGGCGGCGGTCCTTCAGCACTCTATTTTTTGCAGAATCTCCTGCAAAAACGCGAGCAGATTGGCGACTTCATCGAAGAAATCACGGTTTTTGATCGCGAACACGAAATGGGGGTCGGCACACCCTATAGTCGCAAGAACGCTGACCAGTACAACATCTGCAACATATCATCAGACGAGATTCCACAGCTCGATGTATCTTTTGTTGACTGGCTACAAGCGATCGATGTTGCCACTCGACATGCGATTGGTATCGACGGCCCCATCAGTGCCAAGGCAACTTACCCCAGGATTGCACTTGGAAGTTATTTCAATGCGCAGTGGAAGGCTGTCAGCGAGAAATTGCGAGTCGCCGGTATTGAAGTGATCGAAAACAAGTCGCATGAAATTCTCGATATCTCGGACGACCCACGCGCTAGTGCAGTTTGGGTTAGAAGCAGTCAATTCGGGTGGCTGCTGTTTGACGCAGCAGTTGTAGCGACTGGCCATCGCTGGCGGCACAATGACAAGCCGGATGATGGGTACTTCGCTTCACCCTGGCCGATTCATAAGTTGCTGCCAAAAGACGGCGGGTATGTTCCATATTCTGTCGGAGTGCTAGGCGCTTCTCTGAGCGCCTTTGACGTAGTGACTTCACTTGCTCATCGTCACGGCCGTTTTGAAATTGGGGGTACTGAGCTTCGTTTCGTACCCGATCCAAATTGCGGTGATTTTAGGTTAGTCATGCATTCAACCAACGGTTGGCTACCTCAACTGCAATATGAACAGCGGGAACCATTCCGGAACATCTACCGACATGTCAGTCGCGATGAACTGATGTCAATGATCGATAAGCAGGGCTTCTTGCGATTACAGGTTTACTTCGACAAAGTCTGTCGTCCCGCCCTGCTGCAGGCCTTCGATCGCGACAAACGATTCGACCTTGTTGATAAACTTAGCCGGCCAGCGTTTGACCTAAAGGCGTTGATCGAACAAATGAGCAGTGAGCATGACTATCGTGACCCGTTTGCTGGGATGCGAAAAGAAATGCCGCAGGCGGAGAACTCTATGAACAACGATCGACCGGTACACTGGAAGGAGATCATCGATGACTTGTTATACACGCTCAATTTTCACGCCCAACGGATGCCTGCTGAAGATCACTTGATGTTGCATTCGTTGGTGATGCCCTTCCTGATGAACGTGATTGCGGCACTGCCCCTTGAGTCCGCTCGTATGCTGCTTGCCTTAAATGATGCGGGACGGGTAGAGATCATCGAAGGCCGTATTGAAGTGCTCGAAAGCAAGTCTGGCCAAACGACGGTCTGTATCGAACGCGACGGGAAGAAGACGATTCAGCATTACCGAATGTTTATCGACTGTAGCGGACAGAAACCCGTTGAAGTTGGCGACTACCCCTTCAAATCACTTGTGAAAAATGGCGCCGTGAGGGCTGCGAGGGTGAAGTTCGCAGACTCGGCTTCCGTGCAAGGATTGGAAAGTACAAAACGCGATCGATTGTTTAAGTCAGAGAACGGTGACCTGCTTCAGGTCGGCGGAATCGAAATTGACTCGACCTACCACATTGTCGGTGTTGATGACAAACCGAATCCGCGGATCTATGAAATCGCTTTCCCGCACACAGCTGGCCTTCGACCCTATTCTTACGGTCTGCAAGCCTGTGCAGAGACTACAAGAATCGTAGTTGATGGTTGGTGCTCGGAAATCGCAAACTTAAAAACTAATGAAAGCGACATGTAATGAATGGCAAGATGGATTGTTTCGGAGCGACCGACATTGGTCGCAAGCGAGAGACTAACGAAGATCAGTTTCTCATCTCTGACATATCCAGGTCGATGCGTATCCATCAAACGAGTTTAGCGTTAAATCATCAGACGCGATTGTTTGGTGACACGCAAGGCAAGTTGCTTTTGGTTGCAGACGGAATGGGTGGTCACGCAGCGGGTGAGCGTGCCAGCCAGTTGGTAATCGATGGCATCGTCGATTACACCTTGAACCGATTGCATTGGTTTATGTTTGGCGACTGCGAGACCGACGAATCCTTTGAGGACGATTTAAAACGAGCACTCGTCGATTGCCAGGCCCGAATCGATCGTGAGGTCGCGGCCATACCCAGTCATCGAGGCATGGGATCGACATTAACGATGGGATACATTGTCTGGCCAAGACTGTTTATCGTGCATGTGGGTGATTGCCGTTGTTACTTGCTTCGCGGCGGAGTGCTAAAACAATTGACGCGCGATCACACGCTAGCTGACTTGGTGAGCCGAGGCGAGAACGGCAATGGAGACACAAGCGAAGATGATGACAGCGGTGATTCGAACAGCATCTTTTCGAATGCACTTTGGAATACGATCGGTGGCGGCAGCGGCGAGGTTCCGCGTCCCGATGCCCTTGCGCTCGATCTCAAGATGGGCGACACTCTCCTACTTTGCTCTGACGGGCTCAATAAACACCTTCGTCACAAACAGATCCAGGAATTGCTCTCTCGGAAAGCGACTTCCGAGCAAATTTGCAACGCTTTGATTTCTGCTGCCAACGAAGCAGGCGGCTCGGACAACGTAACCGTAATCGTCAGCCGTTTCTTGGCTCAAGAACCTCAGGAAACCAAGTACGCTGTAGCCGAAGAATCTGAGGCATTGCCCGACACCGTCGATTTTGACCAGCAGCCAGAGTTGCTTGCTCTTTAGGGGGAGTGCCTGAAATTTTATCAATTTGACATTTCTATTTCGTAGTTTCTTGATACCCAAAAGGTGTGTATGCAAGTGTAGCGTTAGTTGCTAACTACACTTAACCAACGGGACGGTTGGATAAGAAGCCAGGGTTTGGAAGCGTTCTTTGGAGTCATACTTCACGCGAGTGCATCTTCGTGGGCTACAAAGAAATACTGTTCTGTGCGTCCAACGGCAATCGGTTTCGACTCGTTGGTCGCGCGCCAGTAGGCGTATCCCTCCCAAACCGCGTCCTGTGATATCAGAAGCCTTTCGGATAGCATCTCTTGCCCGAGCAAGCTGCGACTCCGTTCGACCAAAGATAGCAATTTCCGCTGGTTCAATGTTTTCGTTGACTCGGGCCAGCAACCACTCGGCAACGTGGTCCGATTCGGCGTCTTCGTCATCCGCAACGTAAACTGCCGGAGGCGGACCATTGAAGACGCTTACCGTTCCATCTCGATGCTCTTCGTTCCCGTCAACATCGGACACTGCTCCATCTAAGAGACGATCGGCACTTTTGCGGATTTGGTGAGACGTGCGATAGTTGACTTTCAGAGTCCGACTGCGTCCGCGGATGTCCACGCCTAACGAAGTCCAAGAGAATGGCGTTTGGAAGATCCGCTGTCCAAGATCACCAGCAAAAAATAACTCGCCTGGGTTCTTCTCAGACACGCGGCAAAGAAATCGCAACTGGGCTGGGCTCATGTCCTGGCACTCGTCGACAATCACCGCTTGGAACGGGCAGGCTGTTGACTCTGCCAACGAGTAATAAACCATCGCCATGGTTCTGGTATTTTGCCGGGACAGTTCTTCACGGAGTCGTTCGAACACGCCCCAAACCTGTTTGCGGTCTGCTTCGCGGAGCCGGGTCTTCCGGCCAAGCCGTTTGAAATCGCGATATTCGGGCCAGTCTGTCAGATTCCAGCCATCCACGACATCGTTCCACTCGTCAAGTAAGAACTGTGCAGATAACGAAACCAGCTTGTCCTTGTCGGCAATCGCTGGCACTTCAATCTCACGGACGGTCTCACGAATCTCGACAAGTTGAGCCGCACCGGTGCGTGGATGCGGTTCAAGCCGACGCTTTTCCGCCCATTGATAAGCCTTGTCGTGATGGTCGACAAAACACAACAAGAGGCTCGCATCGCTCTTGTGGACGATTATGCGAATGTCCCGTCCCGCACGAACAGACCAAAAGTTTTTGTCTCTGCATCGTTCAATGCGATGAAACTGCAATCCTGGGCTAGCCGGATTTATCTGAAGATCAAATGCAGTTGTCTTGACCGCTTTTTTGTTCTTCAGCAGCCAGTCGCGTTAGGCTATCGGTGAATGTGTCGAAGATACGGAATTGCATCACGGCCGAACTCATTGAAAGATGTTTTCGACGTCGATCCGCATAGCAACCGACTTTTCAAGCTGTCGCAGATGATGGTCAATCAACTGCTTTCGCGCGGCCTCAGCACCGACCGAAATGCGAATCTGTTCTTCAGCACTTCCATCGTCCGTTGTTAGGTAACGTGCTCGCAACGACGCGTCGTAAAGCGGCCGATAATGTCGCCAGAGGCTCTGAAGCGAACGCTCGTTCTTCAGTCGTGAATTGCGTTGTGTATGATCGTCGCAGTGCTCACCCTGATGCGCGAACGCGGCCTCGATGAGGTGCAAACCACTGTAGCACGCTGCGGTCACGCTCCAAGCAACGGACCGTTCTTCCTCTAGCAGAAAGATGGCGAGCTCTCGGTTTTCTCTCGCTGTTGCAAGATGGCTATTCTTGTTCGGCATTGAGGCGGTGCTGAATAATCTGTCCAGAAGAAAGAAAAGATTTTAGCACGGCATCACCCACTTTGGGAACCAGCAGTGTACTGAACGGAATCAAGCGGAATAGCTGCTCGTTCGCGACCTCAATATCCAGATCCGTAAGCTCATCTTCAAACGGAAAATCGAATGCGACAGCCCGTTGAACGATCACCAGCGTTACACCATCACGACCGAAGGTGATATACGCCGATCCGATCCGATCTTTGCGTTCTTCCACCCATTCGTACAACCGGTCCAGAAGCTCTTTCAGTTGCCGTTGGAACTCCACAGCACGTCCAGCCAAGCTCAAGAAATTGATCGCTTCCTGAGCCGTCGTAACGAACCGATCCCCGTCCAGGCGAATGACCTGCACGTCATCGTGCTCGCCTTCAATCAGCGGGACCACCGATCGTCGTTTAGCTTCCTGGTGGATCGTCATGCGTACGGTCTAGTACTTTCGAACAACATATAAATTTCAATGATTCCGCGTTTGAGCACGTGGAAATTGAGTCAAGCGAATTACGTTTTGATTCTCAATTATAGGTCATCGCGGCGGGCAAAGCCATTGCACTTGTCCCCTTCCGCCGGAATGAGCCACGCAAATGCTGCTCCTACCGATGCTTCGGTACCAATCGGCACCGTTTTCCGTAAGTCACTGGCTTTAATGCGGTTGCGTCTACGACGGGGCCGTAGAAGGGCGACAGATTCGCCGAATGTGTTCGGTGATGCAGGTCGGTACGATTCCGTGGAATGCCACACTGCCACAGTCCCGAAATTCGCCATCCAGGATTGCGAAGTGAACGATGCTGGATTCGGAAAAGCTAAGCGTCAGAGATCGCCCACGACCCGCGTACCATTCCAATGTCAAACTTCCGTCCGGTTGTGCTCCGGCGGTTGGGGTGATCGGCATAGCACCTATCGCCAGAAGAAATGACTTGACGAGTGTCAAGGATTTCTCGCTCGTAGGAAACCCACCGAACCCATCCCAGCCAAACTCCCGCGTCTCGCTAAACACCTCGTCCAGTTCATCGCTAATCATTCAAGAACCTCCTTAACTCGAAAGACTTTCATCACTTCGTCGCCGAGGTGGTTGATGACTTTGACGGCGATGCGGCCGGATTTGGGTTGGGGGAAGGGGCGGCTGGTGTCGATGTTGAGACTGTCCCAGGCTTCTTTGTCGATCTCGGCTTTGAGTGTGGTCTTCAGGGACTTGTAGGGATCGTTCGCGCCGAGGAAGTAAGCTTGGCGGACGAAGAAACTCTCTTCGTTGTAGTCGGTGTCAATGAACCAGCAGGCGATGCCGTCGGCTCCGTCGCTGCGGACTTCGCCGGTGCTGGGTTGGAAGACGTCGACGCCATTGATCTGGACCTCGATGTCGCCGAGCTTCGCTCCCTTGGCTTCAGACTTACGAACGGTGATGTCGGGCTCGCCGAAGATGACGAACAAGTTCCCTTTGCCGGTGTTCTTCAAGTCGGCGGACATGTGCATGTCGGCGTTCATGCGAGCCTTTAAGACTTGGATGCGGCCGAGCTTGTTGAACTCGGTGGCGTGGGCTTCGTAGTTGCATCCGCAGGAAATCAGGACGTCGAAGCCGGCGTCGCCACACTCGCGGGCGGCGGCTTTTAAGTCGGGCTGAGAGATGGTCCCGAACTCGGGGCCGATGAAGATGCCGGCACGTTGCTCTTTGCCGTTGGCGTCGTTGAATCTGCCTTCGGCGGCGATGTAGTCACCGGGCCAGGGAACGAGCGACGTGAAATCGATCTTGTCTTCTTTGTGAGCTTGCTGGACGCCGGACTTCTTGAGGTTGTCCAGCACCATGGTGGCGAAGTCGGCGATGTCGCGATCAGTAGTGTTGGTCCCTCGCTTACGCGTCGGGTTATGATCGAGCGGATCGATCAGTTCATCGTCGGCACCGACGGCGAGCGTACGGTGGGGTGAGAGCGATTCGACGGTGAAGGGACCGGCGACACGGACTTTAGTTTTGTCTTCATAGGGTTTGTCGTACAGGTATTCAAAGTCGGCTTTGGCGGCGATCGAGGCGTCGATTTCCTTTTGGCGTTCGATGCGGAGTTTCCACCACTTGGCGTGTAGTTTCTTGGCTTCGTCAGGCCAGGGATCGCGCGGTTCATCGGGTAGCGAATCGAAATCGAACTTACCACCAGTAGACTTGTTGATCACGGCGAGATGCTTCTTGGCTCGCCGCTCGGTCATCTCGTGCAGCCGATCTTCTTGGCTCTCCAAATCGAGCGACTGAAGGATCTCCATCGTCGCCGCACACTCGCGCCGCAAAGCCATCACTTCCGCATGGGCTAAAGTAGTTTCAGCATCCCATCGTTCGCCCGCTTCGCGAGGGATTTCCCATTCTTGCCATGATTGACCGAGCGCTGCATTAAGTTGCTCGCGAATTGGTTCGAGCTTTGCTTGAAACGATTCATAGATAACGTCGATTTCCGCGTTTCGAGAAATCGAACTCAACATAATGTGAGGCACTTTTTCGACAACAAAACCGTGGCGAATACTACGCGAGGTCCTACCAACCTCTACTCCTTTCGCGTGCCCCTCTGGGCTGTCAGCCAGTATGTAATAACGGTAGCCGCTGCCATAAGTCGAGCTCGAGCTAACGCTAATGCAACGCGTGAAGTATCCGCAGTTATCCAGCGTCTTCCCCATTCCTCAGCTACAAAGGCACTGGTCCCTGATCCGCATGTCGGGTCGAGCACCAAGTCGCCAGGATCTGTAGTCATCAGAATGCATCGTGCGATTACCGTCGCACTGGTCTGAACAACGTACGTCAGAGAGGTTCCTAGCTGAACCGATTCCCAGCGATCTGCTAATGGCATTACTTTGAAATCGTTAACTTGACGAACGTACCTTAAGGTGCTGCCCGTCGATTTTGCTCGTGTTGCGCGTACCAGACGCCGCAAGCCTTGTTCGTCTGTTTTGAAAGTGCCGTTGCCAGGCGTGTAGGTTTTCCCGTTGAATTCGAATCGACTGAGGTCGCCTGATCCGCGTGGCCTCGCGCTTGACAGCGACGTCAACTGTACTCGTGGCTTAGCTCCAAGCTTCGATGGGTCGGAACGTTCAGCGCTTGTGATTCGGCGAAGTTCTCCGGATTCCTCTAAGACCTGATCGTAGCGTTCCAACGAAACGCTCCCAATATCCCGTTCGACGAACAATTGACGATACTTTACCGCGGACTTGTTCTTCGCATAAAACAGCAAATAATCAACTGTCTTAGAAACCAGTGCCTCATCGGTCGATCCTGTTTTCTGGAATGAGATCATGGCTACTTGGTTTTCTGTCCCAAATACTTCGTCGAGAAGTGATCGCACTCGATGCACATTTTCATCTCCAATCTGAACAAAGATTGAACCAGAATTGTGCAGTAGATCTCTTGCAACGGTCAGCCGATCCCTCAAATACGTTAAGTACGAGTGGATGCCGTTTTGCCACGTATCTCTGAAAGCCTTAACCTGTTCGGGCTCTCTAGTGATATGCTCAACCTTTCCATCTGTTACCGTCCGACTATCCGTCGACCACTGAAAGTTCGAATTGAACTTGATCCCATACGGCGGATCGATATAGATGCACTGGACTTTGCCGCGCAGGCCTTCGCGTTCGGCCAGTGAGGCCATGACTTGTAGGCTGTCGCCCAGGATCATGCGGTTGGTCCAGTTGGCTTCGTGCTGGTAGAACTCGGCACTGCGAGCTTCTTCAGGCAAGCCGTTGAAGTCGCCGAACAGATCCAACTGCTTGTACTTTCCCTTATCCTTCAAGTCGTCGGTGCGACGCAACAAGTCGTCGATCAAGACTTTGGGGTGCACCTTTTCTTGGATGTAAAGCGGCGGCGCGTTGACCACCAGCGGCCCGACGTCTTGTTCGTCCTTGCCACGCCAGACTAACTGCGGATCGAGGTCGCGATTGCGGCGTTCATAGGCGACGCGGATCGAGTACTTTTCCTCGTTCTCCATCACCGACTGCTGCTCAGCCGTCGGAATGTTTGTTCGCTTGCTGTCGGCATGCCGCAGGGTCTCAACGGTCTTTTTGGTAGTGGTCGTCCGTGATGCTTTTTTGGCCATGTAATGAAGTTTGAACGGTGAAGGGTGTTAAGTCGAAAAGAGGGCTATGTCAGAGTGGACAACCAAGTAGCTCCGATTGGCAGACGTCACTGTCTGGGTAACGCGAGTCTGGCGGTTTGGAGGCAGCTAATCCGGACACATCCGCGCAAATGTCCGGATCGCAGCAAGTAGGACAATGTCTCAGCCACTTCGGGAGAAAATGTCGCGAAAAATGTCCCGTGAACATCCTTGCTAAGGTCCACTTTCACGTCTCGGGACACAGTGCCGCGAGAAATGTCCCGAGGCGTCGGATCATGCGCTCTGAAAGCGAGTCTCGGGGCATTTCCATGCAAGACACCGGCATCGACTTTGCAGACGAGCCCGAGGTCTTCGAATCGAGCGAACTTAATCATTGCTTGCGGACTGAACTCTTTCATGACGTTGCACCAGCCTCCTGGCCCCGAATGACGTCATCAATCATCTGGTCGAAGCGGCCTGCGACTTGTTTCTCGAAGTCGGCCTGCATCTGGTACACCTCAGTGAACTCGTTGAACGCCCAGCGTCCGAACGTTCCAAGGTTGTTTACACCAGGTACCCAATACGTCTTCATAGTGTTGGCTTTCTCGCGGGCATCTTCACCGCGGTAGCCTTTGATTTCCACGACGAGGTGTAGCAGATCGGGTGTGCCGTCAGGAAGCGGGCCGCGCCCATCGTCGATCAAAACGATGAAGTCGGGTCGATACTTGCGAGCTTCGCCAAGGTATCGGTATGGGACTTCGAATCCGAGCCCGTGGTTTTTGACGTAGGCGCGGACCGATGGGTGTTTTTCTGCGATGCGGCAGAACTCGGCTTCCCAGTCACTGTCGAGCACAACCCAGTTGACGTGGCTCTTGTGTGCGTCTGTAGGCCAGCGATCGGCTTTGGAAGTGGTGAAGTTTACTAAACGCGTGCTACCCGATGGATTGTAGGCATCGAGCATCGCTTTGATTTGACCACTGCCCTGGTGAGCCTTAACGATTGCAGCACTAATCTTTTTGCAGGCTTGGTCGGCGAGGAATTTGTATAGAAGCTGTGCAGGGTATGTGCCCTGATAATCGACACACTCCTTTAGCCAACGATTAACGATTCGCTTCATGGGAAAAAACAGATCGATGCGTTTGTTCTCGCCCGGCTTGCGCCACTCGACATCGATCATGCGGTCGGCGTATTCGACGTCGAACTTGTTGTCTGAGTTCAGTTCGTACGACTGCCGTCGTAACGCACGACCGATAACTTGCTCGCAAAGAAATTGTGTTGTGAAACCACGAACGCCCAGCACGTGTGTCACCGTATTTGCGTCCCAACCTTCAGTTAACATCGACACGGACACAACACAGCGAATCGACTCGCCCAATCGCCCTTTCTTGCCGACTGTGTTCATGACCTCGCGCAGGATCTCTTCATCGCTGATGTTATCTGCCTTCTGTCGGTCGCCGGTGCGTTGGACGATCTCTTCGCGAAACTGATCGATCGCTTCGGAGTTGAATTGTCGAAAGTCGGCATGCAGGCCTTCGCCGGATTCGAGTTGGCCACTGTCGATCAGCAGCGTTCGTAGTTGCGGATAGGGTTCGAAGTTGTCTGGGTCAAAATTCTGAAAGAGCTTGAGCGCGCCCGACACCGGCGTCTCGGTGCCGTCGGCGTGTGTGCGGTAATAGCCTGAGATGTAGTCATAAACGACTTTGGACGATGAGGTGTTGTTGCAGACCACGATGAAACATGGCGGAACGTCAATCCCGCCATCTTTCCACAATTGGAATGCAGCAGACTGCAGTCAGGAGACTTTCCATCAGAGAAGTTTATCCATAAACTCGCGGGAGAGCTGAGCGCCAATGAGGACGAGCTACTATTGCTTGCGGATAAAGTTCCAGTATCGATTCGAGAACGCATTCAACAACGCCCTGCGTTGTTCCAAAAATTAGCCGCGATGGACGCCCGGTCCCTCGATGCTCTGGAGCGAACGCTTGGCGACATGTCGAACTATTTTTCTTGATGTTCGCTAATGCAGTAGTTTGATGCACATCTGGACTGGCGCAATAGCTCGATCAGATCGCCGCAAGCGCGACAGACCGACAGCCGCGTGATTTGATGCTGCAGCGGTTCGAGGAGATTGTCCTGCACGACGGGCGACGAGTGTTCTTGCCGCTGCCCTCAGATGTGGGCAAATCTTTCGAGCAGAATGGCTTTAACGAGAACCCTGGGAGTACGCACGCATCCATAGAGGACCCGCGCGCGAAAGGGACGCAACTCGATGGGCTGACGCCCATGCACTCGTCCGACCCCCGGGTAGGGTAAGCGTTGAAGGCTTCAAGCAATTTTGAAGAGGCTTTGCGTTGTTACCTTCACTCACATCGATCGTGACCCAAATGGCATTCAGGCGCTGATTGGGGCGGAGCGTAAGCGAAAAAGGCAAGAGTTGTTATACTCTCGCCTTTGGAGTTATCGATGATCTTTGGTTCACATTGCAGTATTGCGGGCGGCTACCACAGGGCGTTTGAAGAAGCTAAGCGGGTTGGCTGTGATTGCATGCAGATATTTGTCACGCAGCCACGACGATGGCCCACGAACCCAGATAAAAGCGACGTGGTTCTTGTGCAAGGCATGACAAAGAACAACAACCAGTGGAATTGCAAACCGATTAGTGATGCGGATGCGGAGTTGTTTTCGAAAGCTTGGAAGGAATCAGGCATTGGGGCGACGATTGCGCACACGTCGTATCTGATCAATGTGGGTTCACCCGATGAT
>JANODD010000077.1:0-7982 GCA_031412515.1 Planctomycetia bacterium
AAATCCCTTCGAGAATCGGCGATCGAACTGGTCCAATACTCAGAAACTAGCAACCACACTTGCGCTACCCACCAACCACTGAATTCACAACACTCCTACAGCCACCCTGCGAAAATGGCTGATTCTTAATTGCGATTGATATTTTTCCCAGAGGGCGTGAAGAGTAAGCCTTGGTATTTGATCGCACCTTTAGGAATCAACAAGGGCGGTCCCTCCGCTAACGATTCTCAGAATATTCTAGGGAAAAACTTGACTAGCAAGTTTCCACCCATATATTAACAAGCGTCCAGCCAATCCAGTGATACACGTTTGGCGGGAAAGCTGAGGCAATTCGCGGGACTTGACAGCTTTATTTCCATCAGGATGTAAGCGTCATGCACAAGCTCACAAGCTCACAAGCTCACAAGCTCATAGCGCGATCGCGCGAGTCTTGCTGTCCGCAGTCGCAAGCGTGCTTGTCGCACTGGAGGTCGGCTGCGGACCTCTCGCAGATGCATCGAGCCAATCTCTGTATAGTTTGTCGGAAAGCGAGAAACCCAGCGCTTTGTCGCCAGTGGTGATCGATGCCGGAATCATCTTCGCTAACGAAGCCAATTATTTGTGCATTCCGCTAAGTCGATTTGGAGTCGCGGACTCGGAAGAAGTCCTGTCAGTGGAGACTTCTTGCGACTGCACGCAACCTTCAATTGTAAGTGTGAATGAAGCTGCAGAACGAAAATCAAAAGGGCTACGTTTTGACTTCGTAAGCGAGAAGAATTTGGTTCATCTAAAACCTTCTCAGCTTGCAGTAAGTGTGACGATTCGACTCAAAGATCGTAAGGCTTTGGCCTCGGTTAGATTCTTGCGTACCGTACAGAATAGGGTACCAAATGAAACTGCTGCAATTAAATAATGTACGCATCTCTCAAACAATTATCCTCGGTCGTAAAATGAACGCATATCGCGCGAAGTCTTGCAAAGCATTTACAATTGTTGAGCTACTGGTTGTGATTTCGATCATTGGCTTGCTTGTGGGCCTGTTACTTCCGGCTGTACAAATGGCGAGGGAGGCGGCGCGGCGGATTCAGTGTGCGAATAATGTAAAGCAGTTGAACTTGGCGGTGCATAACTACCACGACGCGTATCGTATGTTGCCGATTAGCGTTGGGCCCTGGCAGCAAGGACCGAGGTATGCGCGCGAGCGCAACGGCAAAGGCTGGATAGTGAGCGTTCTCCCGCAATTGGAACAAGCGAACTTATATTCTGCATTCGAGCCACATTTCAAAGGCGATTTCTTTTCGGGCGGTGGGTTGAATAGTTCCGCCGCACTCCAACTGATGCAAACGAAGCTATCTGTGCTAACATGCCCGTCAGATGGTTCCGGTCAGGATTTGATAACGCTGCAACATCAGTTGACCGGCGTTCCCGTAGCTGCAACCAATTACAAAGGTGTGCTGGGCGACAATCGCATCGGCGATACTTTCAGCGTTCATGAAGGCACGCTGCCGCGTTGCCTGGAAATAGGTGGCTGTAATGGCCTGTTCTTCCGAGTGACCTATCAGGAGCCGAAACGCTTTGCATCGATTACGGATGGATTGAGCAATACGCTTATGATCGGAGAGGACTTGGTCGCGCACAATGGCTCCTCGGCGGCCTATTACGCGAATGGGGACTACTGCTCTTGCAATGGTCCGATTAATTACAAGCCAAATCCACCCACTCCGCTTGACTGGGTGAATGTGACTACATTCCGCAGCAACCATCCTGGCGGCGCTCAATTTGGAATTTCTGATGGTTCGGTTCGTTTTATCAGCCAGTCAGCGGATCACCTGCTTTATCGTGGACTCTGTACTCGCAGCAACGGCGAGGTCGGGGTGATTCCCGAGTGAATAGCGATTTTGCTTGCGAAAATGAAGTTTGCGAAAGTAGTTCCGTCGAGTTGCGTCCGCGGTGCGCCAAGTACGCAGGGTGCGTCATGACGAATCGAAAATCGCGTGTTGGCAAGTTCGAACGAAACGATGATAGGCACAAGCCAGGATGTTCGTTTGAAGAGCTGTTGGCCAGTCTTCGATCAGGATCGGAAACCGCTCGATGGAAATTCGTGGTTTACGTGAGCGAACACGTGATTCTCATTTGCACAAGGATGCTAAAACGCTTTGACATTCCCACTTGTGATGTTGAACCACAGGACCTCTGTGAAGACGTTCTGCAAAATTTCTGGGAAAGGTTCTCAAAGGGGCAGATTGTGGACGTGTACGATGAGGAGACGTTTCATAGTTGGATTGGACGTGATGCATTTTCGAGGGCATTGAAAGCGTGGAGAAGAATTAAGCGCGACCCCGCGAATGCTGCTTGCCGCGCTGGCGTATCAACCATTGCGAACGAGCGCTTTCTAGAATCACTCGCCGATCCCCTATCCGATATTGACGACTTCGTTGCTGCGGACCGTCTCCACGTCGCGGTGCAATACCTGCCAGAGAGTCTGATAGAGATTGGCAGGTTACACCTCCTAGGAGAATCACAAGTTGCAATTGGTCAACGACTTGCGCTGTCAATAAGAACTGTTGCGAGACGACTCGCACGCATCAGAGCAATCTGGAGCAATCGGGAGGAACAAGGATGAGTGTCACACTTAGCCGTAATTCAGCGCAATCAGATTGTGGGTCGAAAAATCCAAAAAATTCCAGGATTTGCTGTCCGGTCTTTACTAGCTCGCGGCGCAACTAGATCTTCAAGCAAACCACGACTCAGCCCCTTAAACCGTTCGTAGGATTAGTGAACCTAAAACGCGATGCCAAAACTTATCAGAGGAGCGATAAAGCAACGAATCCCAAGATAGCGATCCAACGGAGTGTTCTCGCAACGGCTGCCGGCTACAAAACGTGCCCCCGCCGCCGTTCGCAAAACTCGGTTAAGTCATAAGCGAAGTCGATACAGGATAGCAGCCACTCAGTCGAATCTGCGTTCGAAGTCTGGAGTGGATGAAAAGACAATAACTCAGTCATTGCTGACTATCCCCATGCTTCTGAAGAATAACCAATAAACGTGTTGAAAAAAAACCTTCGGGACGTAACTCAGAAAGCCGTCAGGCATTTTACCAACGGGTGTGCCCCGTCGGATATAGTTGTCGCTTTCGAATTCCTCCAGACAATACGTAAGAAACCGCTGCCAAACGTTGCGTCTTCACCACCCAATTAGTCAGCCGAAAGTCGTACTTTCGGCTAGCGAAGATTCGAGGCGCATTCGCTTGAGCGGCGTAGTACCTCGGAATCTCATCCCCTGCGCGATTCCAAGTTATTCGTTTCCGCAATCATTATTAGACCTGCCTGTTCGGCGACAACCAGATTTGCACTTCGTGTTGCCTCAACGAGGATGGATACTCAAATGAACTGTCGTTGTCTGTATTGATTCCTATAATCGGAAATGGAAACTGCTTCAATTGCAGGTCCAAAGTGGCAACCACCAACGACTGCTCACGAATGAGTATCGGGACACACTCAGTCCAGCGCGAAGCAACGTCTGTTGCGACCAAACTATGTATGAACGCGCCTGATAGATTGCCTCCGCAATGTGCAACAAAATCTATCTCCAGGTTTCCTGGTGCAACGTCCTCCCATTCCGAAAATGTCTTCACGGCAATTGCCGAACGAATTTTCTTCCTGGGTCGGTGATGCGTTCTTCCCGTCGCTTGCTCGCACAGGTCGAAGTAGTCGGTCAATTGTGGCAGCACTAGCCGACAATACAAGTTCATTGAGAGACTCATCCAGATTCATCTGGCCATGAGATTCCATTGATCTTAACTGCTCAGGGAGAATGGCTTTGAGACGCTTGCCGCAAAGCCGGTCTGAGGATTCCCAAAGTGTCACCAATACTTCCTTAACTGCGCCCGCGTAAATCTTTCGTCCATGAATAGTTGGCGGTGCAGTGTTTGCTTCTTGTTTCGCAGCGAGTAGTCGTAGCGCATTTTTCCGCTGGTGGCCAGTGATCGCCACAAACTCGTCAAGAATGCGCGACTTGTCTTTCTTCCGAGCTTCGTAGTAGCGGGATCGAATTGAGTCAACCAGAGCGGCTTTTGCTAGCGCTTCCATTCCGAACTCCACGATTTGGGTATCCTTCAGTTGAGGCGACCAATATCGTTCGGTATCCATTTAGTTGAGGCATTGCGCACTTTAGCGACAACTAGAAGTTCCTGTTGAGTTTGGTCAATTGGCTGATTATGCCGAGTTGGGAAGTGAGCCGTAGGCGAACGAGCAACTCGGCATAAACAGCCTGATCTCAAATCGCTCGATCAATCAGAATCTAACTAGCGGCTTGTTTTGATTGTTTCGCCCCAGCTAGGCGGTAGCTCTCGGCGTTCAGTTCCAGGATTACGCTGTGATGGACCAAGCGGTCAATGGCTGCGGCCGTGGTCATCGGATCCTTGAAGATCTGCTCCCATTTGCCGAATGGAAGATTGCTGGTCAACATTACGCTGCTACGCTCGTAACGATCCGAGAGCAACGTGAATAGCACCTCCATTTCTTCCCGGCTTTGTTGCAGGTAGCGGATGTCATCAATCTTCAAGATCCTGCACGGAAAGACTACAACTACTAAAGTACACTCGCCGACCTAGATGATCAGTTCTTGCGAGAGCGCACTCAATAGATGAGTCTTGCCGCTTCCGGGCCTAGCGAACGCGAGAACATTTTCGCAGCGATCAGCGAACGAGCCTTCGAGTAAGCTACTGACTTGCCGCGAGAGCTTTGCCGGAAGCCGCTTCAGATCGAAGTTCTCGAGTGTCATCTCCAAGGGTAACCGACTTTTCCGCAACGCTCCCTCTACTCGATTCATCTGACGTGAAGTCCACGAGCGGTGTTACCTGTCAAGCAACTACCGAGCTGGGCTGGGTTGGCAACTAGCAAATACCATACGTGGAAAAATCGCTATGGCAAAGCCAACGAACACAACGGGGAGATACCACGGGATTGGTGGATTGAACCTTGGGTGAAGCACGCGATCTTCGACTATCACGATCACAGGTAGTTCAACGAGAGTAATCGCATCCCTGTATTTGAAAAATGTCTGAGATATTTTTCACTGTCGCGAACCGAGTTTCCGCAGACTTCCTCGTTTCGCAATCCACCAAACCAAGGCAAATAACCCTGACAGAGCAATACTCCAAGCTATCCAACTTCGAGAGGGTGCCCCAAATTCAATTGGAATGCCCAACGACTGCGGATAAAATAGTTCTCTAGCTGGCGCATGGTCGATAAAATCTGTCACTTCATGCAAGTACTTATTGTAAATTTCTCGATTTGAACCTACTTCATCCCAAACAGCTAATGTTTTTATTTCAGGAAACGATCCATCTTCGCTAAACTTATAGTCGACCACACCTCTACGCCATTGTGCCTCCGGTGTGCCCAGAAGCTCACCTATGGTATAAGAGAGCACAACGCTGTGTTCGTTGTCAATCAGAACTTCCCAATTACATGGCTTGCTGTCAAACTTAAACTCCCCACCTAATACAATTGCCTTTCGATTGTTGACTTCCGTGTGATCGAATTTTGTTAATTGATAGCTATCGTACCCGGGTGTATCGTAAATAAAGTTCTCAAGTGGAACTCCGTACAGTGAAAATGCGCAAGACGGAACTCCCTCCATGTGAATCTTCACTCGAGCGTTCGCCGAATCGCTTTTTCGGTCTGACAGCACGTGGCTTTCATTGGCGCCAGAATTAGTCGCCAACTGAAATCCATATTCATTAATAAACGCGGTCCGTATTAGATCGCCTTTATTTTCTTTCGAAAGTTTTGTTGGCCCAACTTTGTCCAATCTTACGAGGTTATCACCTCGGGAATAATATTTGTAGGTGTAGTCGACCCTGACTGGGACCGACTTTCGCCCACGAAATCCAGACACATGCACGCTCATAGTACGATCTTGTACGCGTTTTTGGACGCTTTGGTATGCTTTGCGAAAACCACTGAGGAATTCTTTCCCGTCATCGGTAAGTGTACTAATCGGAGCCTTAGGTGCCTTCTGAGCAAATGAGTATCTAGCGAGCAGCGAAGCGCCTAAAACCGTCGTTGTGATAATTACGAATTGAAATACGCTGTTGCGACGAGAACTTCTCCACATAGTTCACTTGCCTTCTATTTAACAGTTGCACTAATCTCTAGTGTGACTTCTTCGCCAGAACTCAACATCAACTCAAAACTGCTCTTCATCTCGGCCCCAACATTTGAGGGCTTAGGCCTGCATATGAAATGCAAACACGAGTGCCTAAACGCGGGAACCGTAGTGGGGATATCTACAAGCTGAATGCATCCACATGTCGACCTAGCTCCTACGATTTTGATATCACGCCAATCAACGTTCTGAACAGGTACTAAGAGAGAATGTTCACTACCCCCAGAAATCTCGCCTATTGAGATACGAGGTATTGGAAGTTGAAGCGAAGGTTCGAAATACTGAAAAACCCGGCCTACCAACTTTGGAATTGTGGTGAAATCTAGAATTAGGAACAACGCTACACCTGCCACGGTAGCGCCCAGAAATTCATATACAATCAGCTTGCGACCTCGCCACTTCATGGTTTAAGCCCCAATCTAAACATAATATTAATGAAAAGCTGAAGACCATCCAGCAACACGACTTTCAACGGAAGAGCATAAGTCGCACGCCCAGTGCATCAATCTATTCACTTCAAGAAATTACGACTCGTTCGAAGAAAACTTACCGGACTTCGATCTTAGGGTGGCACCCTTCGGAAACTCCAGGTGACACCCCAAAATCCGGCACCTTGTTCGCGATCAAGTTCTTAGCAAAACTTCATATGATCCAATCGCAACCGCAAAACCACACACTCCCACTCCAGTTTCTGTCGCACGCACACCACGAAGTCCATCCAGAATTATCACAGGTTGTCCCCTGTGGCGTTGCTGCAGAACATCCTGACGGAACTGTTACACAGGTAGTTGCAGTGCCTCCTCCGTTAGAGCATTGCCAGGGCCAAGCCGCATGGGAGCTGCGAGCAGCCTGGCAAAACAGAACCACAGTTAGTACAAGCACAAGTCGTCGAACAACAGTCACAGCGTTCATTGCATCTCTCCACATTAACACTAAAACAGAACCTTAAAACACTTGTTACTACATTTATTATTTAGAAAAGCCAGTCACAGCCACAGGTAAAAACGTTTCCAACTGACCAATTTCTATCACACTGACACCAATCAGGCAAATATCCAGACCAATCGCATTCTTGACCGTCTGTAGGAGCTGAGCATCCCGTTGCAACCGTGACACATGTAGTAGCACCGCCCCCCCCACTAGTACACCCCATACCGCCGAGGCCATATGCATGCTGGGCAACGTGACATAGAAAGGCGACAATAATCACCAATGCCGCTTGCCGGGAAACATTCTGTAACATTTCTATCTCCTCGAATTATTAGTTTATCCAGAAACTCGAAAGAATCTCGCTTACCCAGAAAAGACTAGGTGAGATCCGTCACCTTTAAGATCTACAACTCACGACAAACTCAATTGTTGCGATGGTGGTCGGACATCCATTAACCTTGGCTTGGACTCCCTCTATAATAGATACGCCGCGAGCTAGGAAAAACCGGTCAGCAAATCCTGGCATTTTTTTGGGATTTTTCCAAGCCCACAATCTGATTACGCTGAATTACGGCTAATTGTGACACTCATCCCAGTTCCTGCTGAACGCTCGGCCTGCTCTTCGCAGGACAGAGGTCTAGACTGGCTAGGTGGTAAACAGCGCGGTCAACTTCGTGTGCCACTGGCTATGTGCTATGCCAGTGCAATCGAAGGAGGTTATTCGAAACAAAAAGAGGTTGAACCTATACAATTGGCTCATGCTGTGACCAACGGTATAAATTGAGCCAAAGCCAACGGGTTCATTTTTTCAAATTGGCGGATTTTGATTTAGTGTTCGGACAATTGCCCAGCTCTTCGCAGTGTTTTTTGCGGAGTTAGAGACGTTTCGGATTGTTGCGTAG
>JANODD010000078.1:0-8196 GCA_031412515.1 Planctomycetia bacterium
GGTTGGTAGAAGAAGTCGTGGATGGAAAGCGCGGTTACTACGTTGACTGCGTTCGCTCGAGATAGAACGTAATAAAACACTAGTGCTTCGTCTAACTTTAATTTTGGGATAAACATCAGTGAGCCGACGGCGCTAGCCGCGAGTGAACGAAGTGGTTGTCGTACAAGATTAAAAGTTTGCCCAACGTTAATCTGTCGACCCCAAATCCTTGGTCTTAGATTATTAGTAAGTTACGTCGAGTCAAGCACTTCGTTCACTCGCGGCCAGCGCCGACGGCTCACATCTACGACCTCAAAATTAAAGTTGGACGAAGTACTAGCCGAAATCATAGCCTTTAACCTGCAAATCGCCTATGCAGTAAATGAACAAGCAAACAATCAACAAAACTAATTGGGGTAGAACCAAAAAGAAAAAGCCGAGACCTGGATGTACCCGGGACTCGACTTTTCAATTCGGACGATCTTGTCAGCGATCAATCAGGTTAGATTCCCAAATGATCGAAGAAGCGAACATTTGAATTAGACGGCGCTCATTAAGGATTCGAGAGCGTTCAGTGCGCTGCGAGCTTCTGAGATTCCGCCCATGTCGCTCACCAGTTGCTTGGCTTTAAGCAGGTTCTGGATAAACGCATCTTGGTTCCCGTTAAGTGCCACACCTTTGGAAGCGGTTGGCGACTTGGTGGTTCCGTTCTTGGAGCCCTTTGGTCGTCCCGGACGCCCCACTTTGCCGTTACGTTTTTTGTCAGTTGAAAGAACCGTACTAACCGTTGCTGGCGTCACTTCGACACCGAACTGGGTTTTAATCATTTCTGCAATTTCGGTTGGTCCAGCTTCTGGATTCGCGGCTTTGATTTCGCGGATCGCGTTGGATTTGTTGATCTTGCTTTTTGTTTTACGTGCCATTTATTCGCTCGCTCCTTACGGGACCTTGTTTGTTGCGTAGCGCTGTTGAAATTAGTGCTTAATAGCTCAGATGCTTAGCCTTAGCACTGTGCTATCTACCCCCACCAATCCATACACCATCACAACATGAGTGGAAAATCTGCGTTCGCAACTTTTCACTCTTTAATTAAACATATGCTTCCAAGCGACATCATGCATCCAAGCAATTAGCCTTAGACACCTCTTTTGTATCTACCGAATACATCAAGGCCTCTAACTATCAATAACCTTGTTCGAAATATGAATTCCTGTCAACGTTTGCTACTAGCGATTGACTACATTGGCGGAAAAAATCCCGATGTAATTGATACATATCGCATTATACGGAACTGTGATCTACATTCGAGGCACTACAGAGATACCTAGAAGATTGAGACCCAACTTTAGAACACGACTAGTTGCGAAGCATAATGCTAGTCGACTATTCCTTAGTTCATCTGATTCAGCCTTAATGACGGGGCATTGATCAAAGAATGAGGAAAACTGCTTAGCTACACTAAACAAGTACGTAGCCAAAACACTTGGGTAAAAATCCTCCACACTTTGGTGGAGTGTGTCCTCAAATTGAAGTAACAATAAAGCCAAGTTGCGTTCGGCAACGTGTGCAAACTTGAAGGGAAAATCATGAGCATTTTGCTCGTTGATTTGAACTTCGGAATTACGGAAAATACCACTTATTCGTGCGTAACTGTATTGAATATACGCAGACGTGTTGCCTTCAAGTTGAACCATTTTTTCCGTATCAAATTCATAGTCGCTTGTACGGTTGTGAGATAGGTCTGCGTACTTGATTGCACCGAGTCCAACAACCTCAGCAATATTGCGTTTCTCCTCTTCGGTGATTAACAGGCCTGCCTTTTGCAACCTGTCTGGATTGCATGCTGCTTGGTAAGCGCGATCGATGGCTTCATCTAAAAGATAATCAAGCCCAATGACGGTTCCCGATCGTGTCTTGAAGGGTTTCCCATCAGGGCCAAGTACTGTTCCAAAACTAATATGATGAAGCTGGACACTTTCAAAACCGATGGCTCGAGCGGCAGCAAACAACTTTCCAAAATGCTCACTTTGGCGATGATCCACCACATATAGAATTGCATCGGGGCAAAAATGCCCCATGCGATACTCAATAGTCGCCAGATCGGTTGTAGCGTATAGGAAGGCGCCGTCTCGTTTGCGGATTAGCATCGGCGCATCGTAGCCATTGAGAAATATACAAATAGCTCCGTCGCTCTCGACTGCCTGCTTAGAAGCGATAAGCTTATCGACCAGTCCCCCCAACATAGGATGATAAAAGCTCTCGCCGAGTTGGTAATCAAACTGAATATTTAATCGTTGATATACCGATTCAATCTCCGCAATGCAGGCAGGCAAAAAGAGCTTCCAGAGTGTGAGGTTCTCTGTATCGCCAGCATGCAGTTTCGCAGTCTCTAACTGCGCGCGAGTCTCCAGGTCTGTATGTTCTTCAGCCAGTTTGGCGAGTTGGCGATCACTTTCAACGGCCGACACCTTTTGTTCAACCGTTTCGAGCGCGTCCTGATAGGTGTTTAGTTCTTTAACAGCAGATTTTAATTGTTTGACGATTTTCGGATCTGTCGTGGACTCGGCCTGAAGTTTGGCAACTTGCGCTTCGGCCAGAGCCACTTGTTCCTTAATCCTCGCGACCTTGGGCTTTGCTTCTTGATAGCCGATAATCTGCTGCACTAACCTATACAAGCGGCTCAGTTCGGCCACGGGAGCGGTTTCTAAGGCAGCTTCATCTACGAAGTGCTTATAGCCGTAGATCACCATTCCGAACTGAGTTCCCCAGTCGCCAAGGTGGTTATCCGAAATTACCCGATTTCCTAAAAATCTTAATATGTGGGTTAGTGCATCTCCGATTACGGTCGACCGAATGTGACCGACATGCATAGGCTTGGCGACATTAGGGGCTGAGTAATCAATAACAAAAGTTTTAGGCTCGCATCGACCGACACCCAATCTTTCGTCTATGACCGCTTTCGACAATTGCTCTGCGATAAACGCATCGCGCAGTTTCAGATTGATAAAACCAGGACCTGCAATTTCCGATGGTTCGCAAATATCGTCGATCTTCAAACGCTCAACCAATTGACGAGCGATGTCGAGCGGCTTGAGTCCCAGAGGTTTTGCCAGAGGCATGGCAATATTGGCTTGATAGTCACCGAGTTGTGGTTCCCGCGACAAGGAAATCCGCTGAGCTGGTTCGGTCGGATTGTCGACCCAGCCAGTTAAAGCCTGCTCAAAACGACTACGAATCAACTTCAGAATTTGCATTGGAATGCCCATTTCGTTTGAAAACGAAGGAATGCGAAAGAGTATCCACACCGCGCGCTTTGCGCGAATCCACAAAGCGGCTGGGATGTTCTAAATCTATTCAGCGAAGCGCGCCATCTGCGCGGATGCTTGCTCAACAATATCAGCAATATCGACCGCCTTGCCGTCGCCCCAGAGCGATTCAAGGTCATAGAATTGCCGAGTTTCTTCGTCGAACAAGTGCACTACAACGCTACCGAAATCAAGCACAATCCAGCGGCTTTCTTCGTAACCTGAGACGCTCAAGCGGCGCTCGCCGAATTCTGTCTTCATGACTCGATCGATTTCCGTTGCCATGGCCGACAATTGCCGTCGGCTGGAACCGGAAGCAATAATGAAATAATCGAACAGCGACGTGTGCTCGGTTAAATCCAAAACCACAATATTCTGGCCGCGATTCTCGGCAGCCGCTCTGACAATAGATTTCGCCAGACGAAGAGAGTGCTCCAATTGCTCTGGAGGTACTGGGATCGTCGTGTTTTCAATATCGAAGACGTCTCTGGCTTTGATGATCGGTTGGTCGTCTGGCTGGGTCATGAAAATTTGTCGGTCAATAACTCTAGAATTGCTGGTGCTGCGCCTTTGCTGGCACGGGCCAGGAGAGGATTGCAGGGTTTCTAGGATTATAACCGATAAAAGCGTTTTCGAGCAGCCTGCTAGTTGGTTAAGCGGTTTTGCAAGCTTTTACCAGGGGTGAAGGCGGGCTTGAGAAGAGGGGGCTTGGATTTATCGCAATATGTAAGGTGCAATTGCAGCTTTTTACAAGGTAGAGAGCTTTAGGCAGAACTGATCGCAAGCTGGAAGCATACTAATAATCGCAAGCTGGAAGCATACGCCACTTTGCGGCTTTGGCGAAATGTTGCGGTCGACTTTGCCGATAAAATAGCATGTAACGATTCTACACCTCCAAAATGAAGTCGCAGGTCTAATTGTTCAATTCGGCGACATCGCTCGACCCGTCCGACTGGGATTCGCTTCGAGTTCAAAGCCATAAGATGCTGGACGATATGCTCGATTACGTCGCCCAGATTCGAAATCGGCCCGTGTGGCAGCCTGCTCCTGAATCCACTGAATCTATTTTCAACAAGCCGCTTCCAGTAGACCCGACGAGTCTCGCTGACGCTCATGAGACCTTTTTGCAGCACGTTTTACCTTACGCAGTTGGCAATGCGCATCCGGGTTTCATGGGGTGGGTTCACGGTGGCGGTTCTCCTGTTGGCATGTTAGCGGAAATGCTTGCCGCGGGTCTGAATGCAAATCTTGGCGGACGTGATCACATTCCAATCGCCGTCGAGCAACAAGTCGTTTCTTGGATGCAAGAGCTTTTTCACTTTCCCGCAACAGCCAGTGGTCTGTTTGTAACCGGCTCTTCGATGGCGAACTTCATAGGCATCCTCGTCGCGCGAACCGCCAAAACTGGGACGGATGTTCGGGCGGTGGGATTGGCTAATCTTGCCGATAAATTGATTGTCTACACATCAGTGGGTGCTCACGGATGTATTGCTCAAGCTTTAGAGCTTGCCGGCATCGGATCGAATCAACTTCGTAAGATTGAAGTTAACGATCGTCACCAAATGAATCTTAAAGACTTACAGAGCGCGATAGATGCTGATCGAGCGGCTGGCGCGATTCCTTTTTGCGTGGTGGGCACTTCGGGTACCGTTGACGTAGGTGCGATCGATGACTTGGCGGGCATTGCGACAATTGCCCAGCGTGAAAAGATTTGGTTTCATGTCGACGGTGCTTGCGGAGCGTTGGGTATGCTCTCACCTCAAATCGCCATTAAGCTGCGAGGAATTGAACAAGCAGACTCAATCGCCCTCGATTTTCACAAATGGGGTCAGGTACCTTATGATGCGGGCTTTATCTTGATTCGCGATTCACAAATTCATTACGACACTTTCGCTTCGCCGGCTGCATATCTGCGCCGCGAAACGAGTGGAATGGCTGCTGGGTCACCTTGGCCATGTGATTTTGGGCCCGATCTCTCACGGAGTTTTAAGGCGCTCAAAGTTTGGTTTACCCTGCAAGTGTATGGCGCGGAACGACTCGGGAGAATGATGGACCGCACCTGCGAACTGGCAAACTATCTCGCCAGCCGCATTGCTGAGAATCCCGAACTGGAATTGCTCGCTCCGGTTTCACTTAACATCGTTGCCTTTCGCTATTGCAGTCAAGCCGCCGATCGAGTCAATGCAGAGATCGTCATTGCGATCCAGGAGTCGGGCGTGGCAGCGCCGTCATCAACAGTAGTCGATGACCATTTTGCAATTCGAGCGGCCATTTTCAACCATCGCACTACCGAACAAGAAATAGACAAACTGGTTGAAGCAACACTCAAGTTCGGTCGGCTATCTTCAAAAAGTCTCTTGAAGCTAGACAGCTTTCAGTCACGATCAGAAAATGTAACCATATGAACACGATTACAAGTGAGTTCGATTGGAGCACGCTACTGGGGCTGGCCAAGATCATGCGACTGGCCTTCGAGGGTAATAACCTCGCGGAGCTCACTTCTCAACTACTCAAGCGTATTCAAACTGACTCAGGTGATGCAGCGGCTCTGCTTGACCTCTCGGTTGTTCTTCAATTGAATGCTCAGCCGCAGTTGGCGCTCGAACTGCAAGCGGAAGCCTTACAAGAGCAGCAGTTGTTTCGGCTTCAATCTAATCCTGCTGCGGCATCTATTCACTTGCTTGCCATCATGGGGCCTGGCGAAGTGATGGCCAACACTCCGATTGAGTTTCTAGTTGAGGAGACGGACGTAAAAGTTGAGCTGCTCTATTTGGGAGAAGGCATTCCATCTCCCTCTCAGATACCAGACCACGATGTAGCGTTCATTGCAGTTTGTGAATGCGACCAGAATCAGGTGTTGTTACAGCAATTGGCCGATATGATGCAGCACTGGCCTCGTCCCTTCATCAACAAGCCTGCGAATATCGCTCGATTGAGTCGTAACTGTGTCAGTAAAACCTTATTGCACGGTGCGGGACGGGGTGTAGGAATTGTCGCAAGTGATGCTCATCGACTGACTCGAGCCGAGGTTCAGGATTTAGCCAGGGACGAAACCCGCTTTCCCCTTATTGCCCGTCCTGTCGACTCGCATGCCGGCGATGGCCTAGCCAAACTCGACAACGTCGCGGAGTTGGTTACCTATCTGGAGTGTCAGCTCGAAGCGGAGTTCTTTATCGCACCCTTCATCGATTACCGCAGCGACGATGGCTGGTTTCGGAAGTATCGCGTCGTGATCATTGATGGCCAACCTTTTGCATCGCATATGGCGATATCGCAGAACTGGATGGTGCACTATTTGAATGCGGATATGTTGCACAACGAAAAGAATCGAGCTGAAGAAGCCCGCTTTATGCAATCCTTTGAAGCGGACTTTGCGTCGAAACACCGCACTGCGCTACAAGAGATCGATCGCCTGGTTGGGCTCGATTACTACTCAATGGATTGTGCTGAAACGAACGACGGACAATTCCTAGTCTTTGAAATCGATAGTGGGGCCGTGGTGCATTCGATGGACTCGGTCGATATTTTTCCCTACAAAGCTCCGCAGATGCAGCGCGTTTTTGCGGCTTTTCGACAAATGCTGCGGAGTCGAATTGATCGCTTTAGTAGCAAACGAGCCGGGTGATCAACAAACTTGCGTTAAGTCGTTTACGACCGTTTACTCAGCCTGTACGTCAGCCGTGGTGGTTTTTGATTCGGCGGCGACTTTCCCAAGTTTTAAGTGGGGAGCGTGCGTCTGAGTGCGCGGAAGGAAAGAATGACTTGAGACCAGGGTCACTATCCGCCCTGATTGTACGCATTCACTGCGTTGGTTGAGCAGACGGCGATACCAGAGTACCTCTCCGCTGCGACGACCGCGTGGCGTGATCTTTTCTACCTGGGTCACAACGTGCAGTGTATCGCCAGTGTAGACCGGTCGATGAAATTGCCAGTCTTCGATACGTACCAAAGCTAACGTTCGGACTCGCGGGCACGTGCTACTCAGGCCAGCCATAAAGGAAAGGCCCAGCAAACCATGTGCAATCGGCTTGCCGTAGGGGGTTTGAGCTGCGTGTTCGTGATCGACATGCAAGGGATCGTAATCGCCCGTCATCCCTGCAAATCCAACAATGTCGCTTTCAGTCACCGTGCGTGCGAAACTAGTCCAAATCGCACCAGCCTTCAAGTCTTCTAGATACAAGCTCTCAGACATCCAAACTCCTTTCGGCAATGAAGCCTCCCACAATGGACCACAACAACTAGAAGATGGTGGCTCTGAAAGATATCGCGAAATTCACCACATCTCAAGCATCCACTGCCCTTTGCCCAGCAATATTGCCGCAATAACTATTCCAGACTGCGAAAAAACGTGACAATCGGAAAAGTTTAATAGGGGCGATGGAAGGTCTGCTAGTGCTGACTCATGCAAATCGTTCGTTTCTGGGCCCAAAGCTGCGACGGCTTTTCGCTTTTTGGTCGACCTGAACTTGATCACCGAGGGACCGAAGTAGCGACTTGAGGTAGCCTTATTCACGCCAGATCCGTATATTCTCTATAGTACTCAACTCGACCTGATCGTTTGATTTAGCGTCAACCTGGTGTTTTGAGCAAGCCTTACCTCAACTTTATCACAACATAGATTGCTGGAGTCGCTGGGTTATGTCGGACGAGAAGAAACTAAGCGCTGTTGAAGAAATCAAGGCCGAGAGCCGCTTTCTTCGAGGATCAATTGCCGAAGACCTGGCCAACACCGAATCCGACGAGTTTGCAAAACCCAACACCCAGTTGCTGAAATTCCACGGAACCTACCAGCAGGATGACCGCGACGGACGGCTTAAGAAAGGCGGTGAAGGCAAATCGGCTAAAGCGTTTAGTATGATGACTCGCACGCGAATTCCCGGTGGAGTCCTGACTGCGGCCCAGTTAATTGAGC
>JANODD010000079.1:0-53744 GCA_031412515.1 Planctomycetia bacterium
CGTCTAGCTTGGTTTTAACAAGCGTGGTTGTGGTGGCATCCACGCGGGGTCGGCTTAGGGTGGAGACGATTTCGACCGTGGCGTTCCGCTCGTGATGCGCACTGCAAGCCTTCCCCTTCGCCGCTGGCTATGGGTCAAACGAGGCCGTAGATCGTTTGACCCTTAGCCAGCGGCGAAGGGGCAGCTTGCAGTAAAAATCAGAACGGAAGAAAACGGTAGAGTGATTGTGCGAAGTATTGTGCAGCAAGCGTCTAGCTTGGTTTTAACAAGCGTGATTGTGGTGGCATCCACGCGGGGTCGGCTCAGGGTGGAGACGATTTCGACCGTTGCGTTCCGCTCGTGATGCGCACTGCAAGCCTTCCCCTTCGCCGCTGGCTATGGGTCAAACCAGGCCGTGGACCGATTGAAGGATTTGATTCGTTGCAGTTGATTTGTTGAGGACGTAAAGATGAACGCCTGGCACGCCAGCGTCTAACAACCCCTGCACTTGCTTGCGAGCGTGTTCGACACCGACTTCGAATTGACCGGCTTCTTCCGTTTGTGCGGTGAGTTTCTCGACGAACTCATCCGGCAATCTAGCTTTACACAGCGATGCGATCCGCTGCACTTGAGCCAGGCTAAGTACGGGCAAAATACCAGGAACGATTGGAATCGAAATACCGACATCGACACATCGATCACGGAAACGGAAGAAGTCGTCGTTGTCGTAGAACAACTGAGTGACAACTACATCTGCACCTGCATCGACTTTGCGTTTCAGGTTAACTAAATCAATGTCTGCACTCGGTGCTTCGAGATGCACTTCAGGATAGCCCGCGACGGCGATACCAAATTCCGGATACTCGGCCCGCAGCATCTCAACCAATTCATTGGCGTAACTCAATCCCCCGTCGACGGGTTTGAAAGTCGTTTCACCCTTCGGTGGATCGCCACGCAAAGCGACGATATAGTCGATGCCATTTTCGCGGGCTGCATTCAAATAGTTTCGAAGTTGATCGCGCGTCGACCCGACACATGTCAGGTGCGATGCAACGGGAATACCGTGTTCTCGCTTCACGCCAGCGGCAATGTGCATGGTGCGATCACGAGTCGATCCGCCAGCACCGTATGTACACGTAAAGAAGTCAGGCCGATGCTGGGCAAGCTCGCCGACCGTTTTCATTAAATCAGCCACTCCGGCATCCGACTTTGGCGGAAACAATTCAAACGAAACCACGCATTTTTTCGATGCGAACAAGGACTTTAAGTTCATTTTTGCATGCTGAGAAAGGAAAGTTTGCGGACATCAACCCAGACTACTTGACCGTTAGAATGGCTATAACTTAATTTGTCACGTTCAATTATCACAGCCGTAAAGGAACAAAAACTGCCACTCCAACCAACATATTCGTTGCAACGCGTGCACTTGTTCGGGCTTTGACGATAATGCCCGCTCGCAACAGTCCACTAAGGTCGCGGAAATTCTAGTTGGGCTGGAAAGGTCCTGCACTGGCAAAGGAACGCTTTCTGTAAGTTCCTTGGCGTTTCCGCTGGAACCTAGGTAATTGGCCAGTTGCTCCATAACCGGGTGTTTTCCGACTTTGCGAAACCAGTATTTTGAGTTCCAAAAATCTCCTTCCCGACGATGCATGATGCCGTGCCAGTAGGAACCTTCGGCGGTCTCTATACTCTGACTCACTTCATGCGAACGATTCAACTCGCCGGCCAATAGCCAAATGCCCGCTTCCGTTAGCGAGCCGCGCAAAGTCGGCGAATTCGCCAGCAGCGTTTCAATTCGCAGTGCAGTTGCCTTGCACTTGGGCTCTGCATCAAGTCCAGGAAGTGGAGCTTTTTGAATTAAGTCAAGAAGATCGTGAGGAAATTGTTCGAACAATGTGGAAGTAACTTGAGGCATAGTCGTTGTCTTTTAAGTGGCGTATGCTTCCATCTTGCGATCCGCCACGGTCCTGTTCATTTGAACCTGCAAGCGATTTGCTGACCACTTCGTAGGTAGCGAGCGAAAATGTCATCTGCCGATTTGTTTTCTTCGAGTTATAATTAAACCTCATGCTTGAAGCGAGGCACCTATCTATTGAAAAAAACACGTGTCAGGCGGAAAGCACGTGCCAGCACTTGGACCGCACAACTCTGCTAGCGAAAGTAATATGCGTTCTATTCTGCTTTCCTTATCTTTCACGCTTGCCCTCGCTTGCGAACTTCAAGACCGCGCATGGGCAATGGACAACATTCTGCTGCAAAAGCAACTAAGCACTCAAGTGCAACCGCTGCTGCGCGAATATTGTCTGGAATGCCACAGTGGATCGGAACCTGAGGCAGGACTAAGCCTCGATCATTTCGACTCACCCAAAGCGTTTCTTAAAGGACGGCGAGTCTGGGAGAAAGCTGTTCAGCGAATGTTGCTGGGCGATATGCCGCCGAAAGAAAGTAAGCCGCTGGATGAAAAGAGACGCAAATTTTTGATCGACTGGATCACTTCTACGATCAAGGATTTTGAATGCGGCCTAACACCTAATCCCGGGCAAGTGACATTGCGTCGATTGAACGCAAATGAGTATCGAAACACGATTCGCGACTTGGTGGGTATCGATTACAAACCAGCGGAAAACTTTCCAGCAGACGATGTCGGTTACGGCTTTGATAACATTGGTGACGTGTTGACGCTGCCGCCGCTGCTGATGGAAAAATACGTTCTCGCTGCGGAAGAGATTAGCGAACAAGCCATCATGACTCCGCCGCCCGATAAACAGTTCGAAGCAAACTATGCGGGCAACCAATTAAAACTCAAAGATGGAAAAAATTCCGGAAATAAGATTTTGACGTTGGCCTCGGCGGGCGATGCGACCTTGGAGGAACAGGTGCCGTGGCCTGGCGTATTTCAATTGACGATTACGGCTTCGGGAGATCAAGCAGGCAGCGAACCTTGCAAGATGCAGGTCTTAGTTGATGACAAACCAGTCAAAGAACTGTTGGTTCGCAACGGTCGCGACAAACCAGAAGATGTCAAGTTGCCGTTGCGGTTGCGAGCTGGAAAGCGGACGATTGCGCTGCGGTTCACGAACGATTTTTATGTTGAAAAGAAAGGCGATACGCCGCAGCAAGACCGTAATTTGCATATTCACTTTGTTTCCCTCAATGGAACACAAGCCAGCAAAGCCAAACTCGATCCCGCGAAGTTAAGCAAAAGTCACAAGGCGATTTTTTTCGTCGAGCCGAAGACGGATGCTGATATTCCCGAAACGACCCGAAGCGTGATTGAGCGTTTGACCAGTCGCGCTTATCGACGAATGGCTACCCCCGAAGAGTTAAAGTCCTTGACGGATCTTGCAGCGACTTTACAAGCCGACGGAGAATCGTATGAAGCCAGTATTCAAATGGTTCTTCAAGCGCTGTTGATATCGCCCAAGTTCTTGTTTCGCGTCGAGCCGCCCAAAGCGAGTGGCTTGGATGCTTATCGAAACTTAGATGATTTTGAATTGGCGACTCGGTTGTCCTACTTTCTGTGGAGCTCGATGCCGGATGACAAATTGTTGGGAACGGCTTGGGGTAAGAAACTGAGGACCGGCACGACGCTCGACGATCAGATCAAACGCATGTTAGCGGATCCGCGATCGAATGAGTTCATCGATAACTTTGCCGGGCAATGGTTGACGCTTCGAAAACTGCGAACGTTCAAGCCCGATCCAAAACTGTTTCCAAAGTGGAATGATGACATCAACAAGCTCGCATACTTCGAAACAATGAACTTCTTTCGCGGCGCGGTGCGTGAGGATCTTAGCATACTCCGATTGCTCGATGCCGATTTCACTTATCTCAATGAACCGCTCGCAGCCTACTACGGCATTGCGAACGTCAAGGGAAACAACTTTCGCAAAGTTTCCCTTGCAGGAACCAATCGAGCTGGATTGTTGACTCATGCAAGTGTTCTTGCTGTGACCAGCAATCCGACGCGAACCAGTCCCGTCAAGCGTGGCAAGTGGATCTTGGACAATTTGCTCGCGACGCCACCGCCACCAGCCCCGCCAGGTGTGCCAGAGTTAAAAGAAAAGGGTGAGTTAACCGGAACGCTGCGACAGCGATTGGAGCAGCATCGAGCCGATCCAGCCTGTGCTTCGTGTCACAAATTGATGGATCCCTTAGGTTTTGCACTTGAGAATTTTGATGCGGTTGGCCAGTGGCGTACGTTGGACGGTGGGCAGGCAATTAACCCAAGTGGCGAATTGCCGGATGGAGCGACCGTCAAGGGAGTCGTCCAACTTCGACAATCGTTGCTGACAAAGAACAAGGAGCAGTTCGTTCGATGCGTCACAGAAAAAATGTTGACGTATGCTTTAGGGCGAGGACTTGAGTACTACGACAAATGCGCGGTCGACAAAATTGTGGCTGCTTTGCAGAAGAACGACTATAAAATAAGCACTCTGATAACTGAGATCGTCAAGAGCGATCCGTTTCAGAAGAAGGGTGAACGTGAACCAGAATGAGTCGTAGAATCAACCGTCGAACTGTTCTGCGCGGTGCTGGCGTAGCTGTCTGCCTTCCGTTGCTAGAAGCGATGATGCCTGGAACTGCTTTGGGAGCCACTGCGGCAAAGGGGCCGTTGCGACTGGCATTCTTGTATGTGCCCAACGGAATCCATATGCCCGACTGGACACCTGGCAAAGAGGGTGCGGGCTTTGATATCAAACCGACGCTCGAGCCAGTTGCGCATCTAAAAGACAAGTTCAATGTCTTGTCTGGTTTGACGCTCGATGGAGCTCGAGCTCATCAAGATGGAGGAGGCGATCATGCTCGCAGCGCTGCCGCTTTTTTAACGGGGGCGCATCCCAAGAAGACCGATGGTGCCGACATACAAAATGGTATCAGTGTCGATCAGGCGATTGCGCAGGCGGTCGGTGAGCAGACTCGATTTGCGTCGCTGGAGCTCGGCATCGAGGGGAGTTCACAGGCGGGCAGTTGCGACAGCGGTTACAGTTGCGCTTATTCATCCAACCTCGCTTGGCGTAATCCGACTAGTCCACTTGCCAAAGAGATGGACCCCGGCGCGGTTTTCGATCGTCTGTTCGGTTCCGGTGACAAGAAGGAAGACAAGAAAACCAGCGAAGTTCGCAAGAGTCGCCGCAAGAGTATTTTGGATTTCGCGCTCGGTGACGCGAAGAAGTTGCAAGGCGAACTCGGGGCCGCCGATCGTCGCAAGATGGATGAATATCTGTACGCGGTTCGCGACATTGAAAACCGCTTGGTCAAGTCCGAAAAACTCCGCGTAGGTGAAGATGGCATACCGAACTATCCACGGCCCGCAGGTGTTCCACGCGAACTGGACGAACACTGCAAGTTGATGCTCGACATGCTCGCTCTTGCGCTACAGACTGATAGCACGCGAGTCGCTACGTTCATGTTTGCTAATGAAGGCAACAACCGAGGTTATCCCGAATTAGGCGCGCCCGAGGGACATCATGATCTTTCGCATCACGGCGGCAGTGCCGAAAAGCAAGCCAAAGTTGCGAAGATCAATCGCTTTTATGTCGAACGATTGGCTTATTTTCTCGATCTTCTTTCAAGTGTTCACGAAGGGGAATCGACTTTACTCGATAACAGTCTGATTGTTTATGGCAGCGGCATTAGTGACGGCGATCGACATAACCATGACGAGTTACCGATTTTGCTAGCCGGCACAGGTGGTGGTCGAGTCCGCAGCGGGCGTCATATCCGCTTTGCCAAAGAAACTCCAATGTGCGATTTTTATGTTTGGATGCTGCACCAGTTTGGTCTTAAAGCAGATAGCTTTGGCGATTCGAAAGGGAAGTTAGAAGGTTTAGCTTAAGGATGGCATTCTGCGTTTGGTAGTTGGATTCGTGAGAATCCGGATGCGTTACGTTTTAGTTGGATTGGCGGGTGCTGCCGGTTTTTTACAAAACCAGCTACCAAGAACTTGCGATGCTACGAAAATCTTGCATTTGGCGCGTCTACAATTGCTTTGCCTTTCTTGCCCCTCCATGTTAAAGTCACCTCTACATGAGCCTGAGTCGCTAGCTGATTTCTTGCAGATTAGATTTCTTGCAACTAAATCGGCTAGCGCCTCAGGCTCAATCGACTTTACTTCAACGGGGAGATCGCAATGCGTGTTTCGGCTTGGCGTAGCGCTTTGATGGCAAGCGCCTTATCTATAATTGTGCTAAACAATTCTTCAGTTGCTCAAGAAAACGCTGGCGCAGCCCAAGCGGCTGAAGCTGTAAAATATTTACCGGAAGAATCGATCGGCACAGTAACGCTCTGGCCTGCGAGAACGATGAAGTTGCCTCGATTTAAATTGGCTCCTCTTGAAGTCGCTTCGGCTGCAGGGTTAGAGCAAGTCGGTATCGATCCGCTGACGATACAACGCATCGACGTGATGCTTCCTCTGCCGGGTCCGGCGGGAGTGCAGTTTGGTGCAGTACTGCAAATGGCCGAATCGGTCAGCCTGAACAATTTGAATCCGCAAGTTTTCGGAGCCAACGAAGAGCAGGACGAAAAGGGCTTCAAGTTTCGCATGATCGACGGTCCTGGAAATCCACAAGTTGTCCTGCATCAAGCCGGCCCAAAGACGATTCTGCTAGGCACAAAGATCTTCGTGAAACGGATGGTGACGCAGCGGCGAGCTCCGACTTCGCTGACGACAACATTGACAACCGTCGCATCCGGACAAGATGCATTGGTCTTACTTTCAGTCAAATCCCTGCAGCCAATGATAGACGGAGGCATTGATAGTATGGAAGGGCAAATGCCACCTCAGATTGCGACAGACCTGAGAGTCGTATCGAAGTCAACCGACTTCATGGCATTGCGATTAATGTTGGATAACACTGAGAAATTGCAATTGATGGCCTCCGCGAATGATGATGCAAGCGCCAACGACATGGAAAAAAGTCTGAACGATTTGCTCGCATTCGCGAACACGATGATTGTTCAACAAGTCAAGATGTCGCTCCCTCCAGATGACTCGGCAACCACTGCAGCTACCAACAAGTACATCGATCGAGTGGGTACTGAAATCACTGGCATGCTGACGCCGAAACGAAACGGAAAACGTGTCGTCCTTGAAGTCGAGGGAATTGAGAATACTGCAACCATCGGGACACTCGTTGGCTTGCTCCTGCCAGCCGTCCAAGCCGCCCGTCAAGCGGCTCGACGCGCGGATTCGTCGAACAATTTGAAAGAGATGGGTTTGGCTATGCACAACTATGAATCTGCGTATAAACGACTACCGGCAACGGCGATTTTAGAGAGAGGAACCGGACAGCCGCTGCTGAGCTGGCGGGTTGCGATTTTGCCGTTTATTGAGCAAGCCGCCCTGTATAACGAGTTTCATTTGGACGAACCGTGGGACAGCGAGCACAACATCAAGTTGCTCGAAAGGATGCCACCGACGTACACGTCAAAATCCAAGAAGCTCAAACCGGGACACACTGTTTATGTTGCACCGGTTAATGAAGAGACTTTGCTGCGAAAAGACGAATTATCCAAGTTCTCGGAAGTCACCGATGGCTTGAGCAATACGATCATGTTGGTCGAAGCGAGCGAAGAAGCGGCTGTGCCTTGGACCAAACCCGACGACCTCGATATCGATCCTGCTAACCCGTTGAATAAGCTCAAAAGCGCCGCGACGCCCGGCATTTTCCAAGCCGTTTTTGGTGATGGTAGTGTCCGTGCGATCAGCGTTACTGTAGATCCCCGTGTATTGAATGCATTATTCACCCGCGCCGGGGGCGAAGTTATCGGCGATTTTTAACCCGTGCACTGTGTAGCTGGATTCGTGAGAATCCGGACGCGGTACATTTGAGTTGGATTGGCACGTGCAGCCGGTTTTTTACAAAACCAGCTACCCAACAGTCGTAAAGCTACGGCTACGAATTTCCGAAGAATGGGTTAGAATCTGTGGCTTGCATCGCAGGCAATGGGGCTGGTGATACAAGAACCGCTGGATACGACTGGACTCGCTCTTCCGATGAACTCTGCTGCAATTCTTGACGAACTCAACTGGCGCGAATTGATCCACCAATCGACCGAGCCGAACGCCCTCCGCGAGTGTCTCAGCAAATCCCAGTCCTTGTACGTTGGTTTCGATCCGACGGCCCCCAGTTTGCATTGCGGCAGTCTGTTGCCGCTAATGGCGCTCAGACGATTTCAGCGCTTTGGACATCGGCCGATTGCACTGGTCGGAGGTGCAACAGGCATGATAGGTGACCCAAGCGGAAAGAGCGAAGAGCGCGTCTTGCTCTCGACTGATATATTGGAAGAAAACGTCGCGGGCATGGCGTCGCAGATGAGTCGTTTTTTGGATTTTGACGGTCCCAACCCAGCGACTCTCGTCAACAACTATGACTGGATGAGTGGCTGGTCGTATATCCACTTCTTGCGCGACGTGGGAAAGAATTTCCCGATCAACGTGATGCTTGCCAAAGATTCGGTCAAAACCCGACTGCAGCGCGAAGATAGCGGTATGAGTTATACCGAGTTCAGTTACATGTTACTTCAAGCGTATGATTTCGCTTACCTAAATCAAAAATATGGTTGCACGCTGCAAGTCGGTGGAAGCGATCAATGGGGCAACATCACCGCCGGCATCGACCTCGCTCGGCGTATGCATGGCCAGCAGTTGTTCGGTTTGACGTGTCCACTGTTGCTGACCAGCGATGGACGCAAAATGGGCAAGACTGAGAAAGGAGCAATTTGGCTCGACTCGACCCGTACTTCGCCGTATGCGTTCTTTCAATACTGGATCAATGTAGCCGACGCCGATGTGCTGATGTGCATCCGGTTCTTGACGGAGATTGACCGCGAAGAGTATGCGGCCCTTGAACAATCCGTTGCAACTGAACCTCACAAGCGTGAAGCTCAGAAACGACTGGCAAGCTGGTTGACTGAGTTCGTGCATGGTGCGAATGGATTGCAAGCCGCTGAGCGCGCGACTGCGACTTTTTTCGGAGCAGAGATTGATCGAACCACGGATGCAGCATTGCAAGAGATTTTCGCTGACGTGCCTAGCGCCGAAGTCGGCCGTGCGGCGCTCGAAGCGGGACTGAATGTTTGCGATGCGTTCGCGTTAGCTGGATTATGCAAAACGAAAAGCGAAGCGAAACGAACGGTCCAAGAAGGTGGCGCTTATGTTAACAATCGACGAATATCCGCGCCGGAGCAAGCGCTCAGCCTAAGTGATTTGGCAAGCGAGACGACGATGGTTCTGCGTCGCGGTAAGAAGAACTTCGCCTTGCTACGTATTGGAACTTGAATCGGAACCTTAGAAACCTAAAATAGGACAGTGCATTGCACATAATATTAACGAACGACGATGGTATCTACGCGCCGGGACTAGCGGCGCTCGAATCGAGATTGCCGCAACTGGGCAATGTAAGCCTCGTGGCACCCGCAACCGAGCAGAGCGGTGTAGGACATTCGATCACTTTTCTTGAGCCCTTGGTTTGCAAGAAAGTTTTCGATGGCAAGCGGTTTCGTGGATATGCAGTTGAAGGCAGTCCGGCGGATTGCGTGAAACTTGGCGTTTCCGAGTTGGTCGAAGAGCCTGTTGATTTGATTGTTAGCGGTATCAATGGCGGTTTGAACGTTGGCATCAATGTGCTGTATTCAGGAACTGTGGCTGCAGCGATTGAAGGCGCGTTCTTCCGTTACAACAGTTTTGCCGTTTCACTCGAGTATGATCCGCTGGCCGATTTTGAAATGGCTGCGGACCTCGCCGTCGTCTTGATTCGGCAAATCCTTAGTCGCAAACAGACTGCACCGCAACTTTACAACATCAACATTCCCACCGCAGCGACTGTGTTGGCTCGAGCTGGTGGCGTTCCCGAGGTGCATTGCGTGCCGATGGGTGTCGAGCGTTACGGCGAACACTACATTCGCCGCCAAGATCCAAAGGGACGTGATTATTACTGGGCCACCAACGATCCACCTCCGCGCCGAACCGATCATCCGACGGATCTAACGGTGATTTCCGACGGGCACATTAGCGTCACACCGCTGAAATACGACATGACTGACGCTAGCACGATGGAGTCCATGGAAAAGTGGGATATCTTTAAAAACCGTACGTGATCGCGCCTTATCGCATTTTGTTTTGAATCTTTCGCGTGCTAGTGCTTTGTCCAACTTTAATGTTGGGGTCGTAGATATGAGCCGTCGGCGCTAGCCGCGGGTGAACGAAGTACTTGACTCGACGTAACTTACTAACAATCTAAGACCAACGATTTGCGGTCGACAGAATAACGTTGGACAAACTTTTAATCTTGTACGACGACCACTTCGTTCACCCGCGGCGAGCGCCGTCGGCGCACTGATACTGATGTTGATCCCAAAATCTAAACTGGACAGAGCACTAGTTTCTTCTTACCTGCATCGTACATCAACAATTGGTCGATGAAACTTTGCAGGTGGGACAAGTATCGTTGATCGCATCGATCAACATTCGGAACCGACCCAAATTGCGGCGATTAAATCGCAACTTGATTCGCGGCAACTCGGCCAACTCGGGTTCGTTTGCCTCCTCAGGCAGCGCAGGCAATTGCTCGATTTTGCCTTCAACGACGATGTCCGCAAACTTTTCATTGATCTGCTCAAGGTCATCGTTAGTTAATGGCTGCGTGATACGGAGTACCAGCGTATCGTTCACATACCGCATGCTATGATAAACGCGGTAGAACCTTAGCGTCTCTTCAACGGCGGCCTCAACGCTATCGGTAATCTTATACAGCGCGCTATCCTCCGGGCTGATCAAACCATCGGCCAGCAGGGTCTTGGTAATAAACTCGTTGAAGTGCGACCAATAATCGCCGCCGGGTGAATCTAATAACACAACCGGCAACATGGTTTGCTTGCCAGTTTGCAGCAACGTGAGCACTTCGCAGGTTTCGTCCAAAGTTCCCAAACCACCGGGCAAGCTGACCACGGCGCTGCATTCTTTGACGAACATCAACTTGCGAGTAAAAAAGTACTTCATCGTGACGAGTTTCGGATCGCCATGGATAACATCGTTGGCTCGCTGTTCGAATGGCAACAGAATATTCAGTCCCATCGACATCTCACGACCCGCTCCCAGGTTGCCCGCTTCCATGATCCCACCGCCGGCACCGGTAATCACCATCCAACCCTGACCAGCCATCGCGCGTCCGAACTCGACCGCTTGCTGATAGGCGGGCTGGGCCGGAGACGTCCGAGCCGAACCGAAGACGGTGACTTTGCGTCTACGTCGGTAGGGCTGAAAGACTTTGAACGCATACCGCAGTTCGCGAAGCGTCCGGTTGAGGATTTTTAGGTCGCCACGGGTTGTACCGTCTTTGCCCATGCGATCAATCGTACGATGCATGGTTTCCATCAAATCGGCATGACCGGGGCCTTCATCGGCCGGTTCGTCAGCGGGCTGTGGACGCTCCTTTTCATCTTCACCGTGGGCTTGGGGGAATTTATCCAAATCTTCAGGGAGCGACATGTTACAGAAATCCTCTCAGGCCGTTGCCTAGCCAGCAAGTGCCAAAAATCAGCCTCAAACGAGCTGTCCATGGCCGAATAAACCAAACGGAACATCTTACGGGATCGGATTGCCAAAAAAAACCTCAGTTGAGCCCCTTTAATCGCGGTCGAGGCCTTTGTTTCAACCGCAACTAGGGCGAAAATCTCTTTCCACTAAACGTATTTTGAATCTTCAATCCCAACCCGCACCGTCAGCCTCGATCAAATGCGATTCTGACAACTGGCAACACTTATCAAACGCTACCAACAAGATGTTCAAAGCAGTAAGCACCGACATTCGTTTTCCAGAACAAGAGCAACAGGTTTTGCAGTTTTGGAAAGACAACAAAATCTACGCCAAGAGTCTTGAGCAACGCGCCAATTCGCCTTCATTTGTATTTTATGAAGGCCCGCCGACCGCCAACGGCATGCCGCACCCAGGCCATTGCTTGACCCGCGCGATCAAGGACCTTTTTCCGCGCTATCGTACGATGCGTGGCTATCGCTGCGAGCGCAAAGCCGGTTGGGACACGCACGGTCTGCCCGTCGAAGTCGAAGTTTGCAAGGAAATGGGCATCCACGGCAAAGACGAAATCGAACGCTTTGGTATCGAACCGTTCATCCAAAAATGCCAACAAAGCGTTTGGCGCTACATGCAAGAATGGGAACGATTGACCGAGCGAATCGGCTTTTGGATCGATCTCAGCCAAGCCTACGTGACTTATCATCAAAGCTATGTCGAAAGCGTATGGTGGTCGCTGAAAAATCTCTTCGACCGTGGCTTGCTCTATCGCGGACATAAGATCGTTTGGTGGTGGGCACAAGGCGGCACAGCGCTTTCGGCTGGCGAAGTAGGTCAAGGTTACCGTCAAGTCGCGGATCCGAGCGTCTTCGTAAAATTTCCGCTCGTCGATGAACCCAAAACTTCGCTAGTTATCTGGACCACCACTCCTTGGACACTTCCCAGCAACATGTTCGCTGCCGTGCATCCAGACATCGAATACGCTTACTGCTCGGATGAAGAGAGCGACGAGCAGTTGATTGTTGCCGCCGCGCTCGTGGCTCCCCTAGCTGAAAAGATGAAGCGGACTTGGAAAGTGCTTCGAACGGTGAAAGGCTCCGAGCTTGTCGGCAAGCACTACCAACCGCCAATGGATTACTATAGTCGTTCGATGGCCGATACGGTTGGCAAACTTAGCAGCTCACCGGGCAACTCACTAGGCAAGTCACAAAAGATCTACTGGCGTGTCGTTGCCGCCAACTTCGTCACACTCGATAGCGGCTCAGGCTTAGTCCACATCGCACCCGCTTTCGGTGAAGTTGATTATGAATTGATGATCGACGAACAGAAACGCTTTGAAACCAAAATCGAGTTGCTTTGCACCGTAGGACCGGATGGAAAATTCACCGACGTTGTGCCTGAACATCAAGGTGTTTGGGTCAAGGATGCCGACAAAGCGATCATCCGACAATTGAAAGAGAGCGGCAGGTTGCTGTTCCTCGATCAATACTTGCACGACTATCCGTTTTGTTGGCGAGCCGAGCAGGATCCGCTGATCCAGTATCCACGTGAAAGTTGGTTTATCCGAACCACACAATTCCGCGACAAAATGCTGGAAAATAACGCCAAAATCGGCTGGTTGCCAGAGAACATTCGCGACGGCCGCTTTGGCAACTTTCTACAAAGCAACGTCGACTGGGCTCTGTCACGCGAACGCTATTGGGGCACGCCGCTGCCGATCTGGGTTTGTGAATCGACAGGCAAAATGGAGTCGATCGGTTCGTACGTTGAATTGCTCAAGAAACCTGGCATCACCGGCACTGATATGTGGATCGCTGCCAAGAAGGCCAATCCTGAGCTGGTAGAGGACTTGAAAGTTCATAAGCCGTACATCGATGCAGTCACTTACGATTCGCCCTTCGCGCCCGGTGCTCGTATGCAGCGCGTGACAGAAGTCATCGATTGCTGGTACGACAGCGGTGCCATGCCTTTCGCACAGTGGGGCTATCCTCACACCGGTAAGGAACAGTTCGCTGACCAATTCCCAGCCGACTTTATCAGCGAAGCGATCGATCAAACTCGCGGTTGGTTTTACAGTCAGCTTGCGATCAGCACGATGTTGTTCGGTAGCGACCCATGCAATCCGGTTTCTCACGAAACCACCGACAAGTCTGGTCCGGTTTCTCACGAAACCAGCTACGAAATGGAGGAGGTTGATTTCCCGCATCCGTTTCGCAATTGTATCGTGCTCGGTTTGATGCTGGCCGAATGGTACGAAAGTAAAGATGGCAAGCAACGTTTCTTAACGGAGGAAGAAGCAAAGCAGGCACTGGGAGCCGACTACGTTTCCAAGACAGGCAAGATGTCCAAGAGCTTGCGAAACTATCGCAGCCCTAACGAAATTTTTGACAAGTATGGTGCCGATGCATTGCGTTGGTACTTCTTTGCCAACCAGGCTCCCTGGAACTCGATCATTTACAGTGAACGAGCCATCCGCGATAGCATCCCCGAGTTCATGCTCCGAATTTGGAACGTCGTTAGCTTCTTTAGTATCTATGCTGAAATCGACCAGTTCGCTGGACCGGGCGAAATCACAGGTGAACTGGATCAACTTGCCCCAAGTGAACTCGCACGCGCGGCCACTTATCGCGCCGTCAAAGATCGCAGCGAAATCGATCGTTGGATTCTAAGTGAATTAGCGATCACGGTCGATGAAGTTGTCCTGCGAATGGATCGTTACGACAGCTTTGGAGCTTGCCAGCAACTCAACTCGCTCGTCGATGGCCTGAGTAACTGGTATGTGCGTCGCTGTCGAAATCGCTACTGGGGCAAAGAGACCGCCCAGGAGAGCCAAGACAAAGCCGACGCATACTGGACGCTCTACGAAGTGCTGCTAACGACGGCGAAGTTGATTGCGCCTTATGTTCCATTTTTGGCTGAGACGATTTGGAAAACCCTGACGGAACCAGTTCATGGACGGGTGCGAGAAAGCGTTCATCTGTGCGATTATCCAAGTGCAACCGCTGATCGTTGCGACTTGCCCCTTGGTCGGCGCATGCAAGTGCTCCGCGAGATCGCTTCGCTCGGTCGCAGCGCGCGGATGGATTCGAAGTTGAAAGTCCGTCAACCGTTGTCACGAGTTGAAGTGAGCTTGGCCAATGATGAACACATCGCCTGGCTGCGCGAGCATGACGCAATTGTTCGCGAAGAGTTGAACGTGAAAGAGATCGCCTACAACGCGGGCAACAGTCCCTTCATCGAGTATAAAATCCTACCCGATTTAAGACGGCTCGGACCACGTATCGGCAAGCTGCTTCCAAAGTTGAAGAATGCCCTTGGAGCGGCCGACGGTGCAAAACTGCTTAGCGAACTTCAAACGTCCGGCAACATCACGCTTGACCTCGAAGGAACCGAACTGCAACTGGATAACGAAGACATCCAAGTCCGCCTTCAAGCCAAAGCGGGTTGGACGGCGGCTCAGGGCAAACAGTGCGTGGTGGTCCTTTCGACTGAGCTCACTCCTGAATTGATTAACGAAGGCATAGCGCGCGATTTGGTTCGCTTGGTCCAAGATTGTCGTAAACAGCGACAATGCCAGTTCACGGCTCGCATTCGAATTTACGTCGTTTGCACAAATCCGGATTTAATTGTCGCTTTCAAAGAAAATCTCGATTACATTACGACCGAGACTTTGGCGGTCGAAATTATGTTCGAGTTGCCAACTTTGAATGTTGAAATGCAAACCTTCGAGATCGGTGAGCATACGTTACAGCTAGGAATAGAAGTCACATAGGCGGTGCAGCATGTCCCAGTTTCCAATCGCAGTTCTAATTTCAGGTGGTGGCACAACGCTCAAGAACCTGATCGAGTGGCAGCGGCTTGGCGAACTGGGCGTCGAGTTCGCTTTGGTGATCAGTAGCAACGCCAAAGCAAAAGGACTCGATTTTGCCCGCGAAGCCTCCATTCCCTATGAAGTCATCTCGCGCAAGTGTTTTACCGACAGCGACGCACATTCTGAAGCTGTCTTTGGACTCTGCCGGAAGCACAATGTTCAATTGGTGGTGATGGGTGGCTATCTCGAGTTTCTGAAAATACCGGCTGATTTTGAAAACCGAGTCACTAACATTCACCCATCGCTGATCCCAGCTTTTTGTGGCCACGGATTCTACGGTGAGCGCATCCACAAAGCCGTTGTCGAAATGGGTACCAAAGTAACCGGCTGTACAGTCCACTTTGTCGACAATCAATTCGACCACGGCCCCATCATCGCGCAGCGCGCTTGCGATGTACACGCCTGCGATACCGCCGAATCCATTCAACGCCGTGTCGCCGAACTGGAATTTCAGCTCTACCCAGAAGCCATCGACGCAATCGCTCGCGGTCGAGTTACCGTCGATGGCCGCAAAGTCATCGTCCGCGCCATCGTCTAGTAGCCTAGGCATCCTGCCTGGGGAAAAGTAGCGAGGCTACTAGCCTGGGAAATGTAGCTACGCTACAAGCCTGCGATTCGCATTAACGTTCCCCAGGCAGGATGCCTAGGCTATACAACCAAGTCCACTCCCATGCCGGAACCCGTATTTTCGCACTTCTTAACTCACCCGAACGCAAGCAAAACCCTTAAGAGCCACAAATCCCAGCTGCCCAACACCTTACCGATCTCCAGTGCACCCGATTGACGCAGAATAACCTTGACCTTCCGGAATCGTTTTCCTAATGTCGCCTTGAGAACCACAACATCCCACCTAAAAAACGCTCATCGGCCTAAAAGCAATTCATGTCCTTGACCAATTTGGTTAGGTGGAGCAAGAGAGACCACATGGGAGCATGGATGCCACACCATCGACCGACAATCGCCGCGTGCTTTTGCATACTCATTCAGCTGGTATGCATTTCGGCAATTGCCCAAAATGTGCCATCCACCGAATCGGCACGTCGTGAACTAAGCGTGTCCGCCGCGCAAATGGGCCCTTTGCAAGCGACGATTATGCACTTGTTTCAAGGGCGAGTTGCCGCGAATTCTGCCAACCCGAACCGTATTGAATTGCGGCTGAATACCGGAGTTGTCTTCGTCGATTTTGTTCCCGTGCAACAGCGCATGGTGATCCAAGGTCCAGCGTCCCTCACGATCGATATTACCAACATTCTTGCCGCACTCGCATTGCCGTCCAGCGAAAAACTAGTGCGCATCGTGCCGCTCAATGACAACGGTCAAGTCTCATTGACCAAGTCTGCATTGATGCCACCACCGGCGGCTGCACAATCCACTAGCACCAAATTCAGTGTACCTAGTTTCTTAGGCTTGCGTCGAACACAATTCACATCGGCTCTGCAAGATGAAAACTCATTGAAGTCGGCCACACCAGCCAACCCTGCCAAACCTCAAACACCCAGCCTGCCGTTGCAGCAGTTCGAAGGTGTGCAAGTCGAAATGCTACCTGAAATCGATGCGATCATTTTGCGCGGTCGCGATCAGCAGTTGAACGATCTCGCCGAAATCATCAAGCAACTTGACGAAGCCAGTCGGCTCATTCAACCTGAGATCGAAGTCATCCCATTGGAACACATCAACTCAGACTCCGTCGCGAAACTGATTATCGAAACGCAGGAGAAACTCGTCGGTACGCGACAAGGCCGAGTCACGGTGAAGGCGATTGTGAAACCCAATGCGCTCCTGGTCATTGGTTGGGGCGAAGCCATCAAAGCAGCCCGCGAACTTGTCACAAAGCTGGACCAGCCCGTCGAACCCAACTCCCAGTTCGCCGTGTTTCAACTTCAACATGCCGATGCGAGCGAACTGCAAACTCAGTTGAAAGGGTTTTTTACTAATCGTGAAGGACTCGGACCAGTCATTCAATCGATGGTCGATGATCGCACCAACGCCATTGTTGTGAACGCTGCCCCACGTGACATTCAAGAAATACGCTTGTTGATTGAAAAACTGGATGTACCACGCGGTATATCGATGCAGCATGCGAGGGTCTTTCAAATTCGAAACGGCTTGGCGAGCGATGTGGCTGACGCGCTGACCAAGGCACTAACCGCTCCGGCCGCTGGCAAAAGTTCCAGCGTGCAATTGCTCGATCAAGATGGCCGGCCGATCGTAACCAGCGGCATACTCGGTACGAGCCAAATCACGGTCAACGATCGCAACAACACAATCATCGCCAAGAGTTCGCCCGAAAATTTACCATTGATTGAGAAACTGATCGAACAACTCGATACGCCCGGGCAAGTCGCCAAGATCAAGATCTTTCCAGTAAAAAATGGCGACGCGGGAGCCTTGGTTGAGACGCTTCGTGCGCTCCTGCCCGCCCAAGCACCCGGTGCTCCAGGCACTTCGCAATTGTCCAGTGCACCTGACGAATCCGCTTTGCTGCCGCTGCGATTCACCGTCGACACACGCGGTAACAACATCATGGTGGTCGGCTCCGATGGCGATTTAAAAATTGTCGAAGCCCTCATCGTCAGGCTCGACGAGAGCGATACGATGCAGCGCAAAAGCACTGTGTATCAACTCAAGAATTCGCCGGCGGTTGACGTTGCGTTGGCGATCAACGAGTTTCTGCGAAGCAAGCGTGTAGTGGAGAATGCATCGCCGGGATCGAACAACCCTTTCGAGCAGCTTGAAAAAGAAGTCGTCGTCGTCCCCGAACCAGTTCAAAACAAACTGATTCTGAGCGCTACTCCACGCTACTACGATGAAATCAGCCGCCTGATCGAAGAACTCGACGAGCAACCTCCGCAAGTCATGATTCAAGTCATGATTGCTGAGATAACGATTGGCGACACCGACGAATTCGGTGCCGAAGTTGGACTGCAGAACTCGGTTCTCTTTGATCGCAGCTTGCTGGGCAGTTTGTTGACGCGAACGAACACCGTTACGACATCAACCCCAGCCGGTGTGGTGACATCGACGGCTCAGGAGATTGTGGCCGCTTCAAACACTCCAGGATTCAACTTTAATTCCAACGACCCCCTGGGCAACAGCGGCTCGTCCCGAGCTCTAAGTTCAGCGGGTCAAGTCGGATCCCAGGGCTTGTCCAATTTTTCCGTTGGTCGTTCCAACCAAGATCTCGGATTTGGCGGTTTGGTCCTATCTGCAAGCAGCCAGAACGTCAGTTTCCTACTCCGAGCCCTCCAAGACTCGCGTCGTTTAGAAGTCCTTAGCCGCCCTCAAGTGTTGACGCTCGATAATCAGCAAGCGTTCATCCAAGTCGGGCAGCGTGTTCCGCGGATCGTAAGTTCAATCATCAATCAAAACGGCTCGCAGAATAACGTTCAATTGGAGAACGTGGGACTGATTATTGGTGTAACGCCTCGCATTAGTCCCGAAGGCAATGTGGTTATGGAGATCGATGCCGAAAAGTCCAAACTTGGGCCGGAAAGTGAAGGCATTCCAGTCTCCGTTTCAGCTAGCGGTTCTGTGATACGTTCACCTCGAGTCGACACCATCACGGCGCAAGCAACCGTGAGCGCAGCCGATGGTGAAACGATCATCCTCGGTGGACTAATCTCTCGCAGCACTCGCACAGAACATCGCCAAGTCCCATGGTTGGGAAGCATCCCAGTCCTCAAGTATTTCTTCAGTTACGATTTTAATCAACTCACTCGCACGGAGTTGCTGATCATCATGACGCCGCATGTTGTCCGTTCTCAGGGCGACATGGAGCGACTCAAGCAAGCCGAGTTCGCTCGGATGAGCTGGTGTGAAGCCGATATTTTTCAAATTCACGGCGATGTCTATCCATCGACCAACATGACCGTTGAAATGATGGACCGCGCCAACTGGGACGTTGTCTATCCCGATGTCGACCCCCGCGGGCGTCCCGAACCGGTCAACGAATCGCCAGCCAACAGTCGTTTACCTCGTAACTCCGAAGTTGTTCCACAACCCTCTGAGTTGCCGCCACCCATGGATCAATCCGCCCGCTTTAACGCCAATCGCGGCTCATCATCCAATCAAGTTAGCACGGGTGCAAGCTTTATGAATCCAAGTGTTCCCGTGATGCCCGCATCTGCCAACTTCCCTCAGGTGCCCCAGGCCGGAGTCTACCGGTGACAAACTACAATTTACATCAGTTATTCGGTTACAGAGCAAGTGTGATTACTTGTTTCGTTGGAGCTTTGTTACTTGCGATGACAACCGGTTGCCAAATCGCGCCCAAAGACAAGCCTATGAAGTGGCCATGGAAGAAGGACCAATCCAAACCACTTCCTGATCGCATGTTGCCTGTCTGGACCGACACGGTGCTACATCAGCCGAATCAGCCGGGTGTGCGTGGATTTGGTGGCCGAATCTACTTTTATGCAAAAGACGAAACGGACCCAATTGAAATCGATGGCAGTTTAGCCGTTTATGTTTTTGATGCAGATGACATCAACGTCAACTCGCAAAAACCGCTTCGCAAGTTCGTCTTCACTGTCGATCAGTTCAACGAACACATGAGCAAGACGTCGATCGGTCCCTCCTACAGCATTTGGTTGCCATGGGGTGAGATCGGCGGCCCACCGCTACGGCTCAGTTTGATCGCTCGTTTTGAAGGCCGCGATGGCGGAACCACTATTTCAGACCCTACTATCAAGCTGCTTCCTGGCGTTCCCGCGGAAGAGCCAAGCGACGAAACTGCATCCACTTCGAAACCAAGCTCAAAGGGCAAGTTTCGGCTGAGTAGTCATCGAAAAAACAGCGACTTGAAGACGAACAATGTCAACGCGCCCGAAGAGACGCAACAAGAATCGAAGAGAGACATTAAGACGATCGAACTGCCCCCTAATTTCCAGCGTCACCTGCGCGGCAATGCCAGTGAAGCGACGAAGCCGATCGAAACAAAAACCTCAACGTTCAACGACTCACGCACAAGCCGCGCCGCCGAACCTGCGGCTGATATTACCGGACAGCCATTACATGAATTCGACGTACCCACCGCAGCCGCTCCAATCACCACACAAGTCTACGACAATCGGACCCGCAAGCGTCAAGGCGCTGCAGCCTTCAACGCTCCTCAAAACGACATCCGTCAAGGCCGCTGGATAAACTCTATAGCGCGCGATTGAGTGTCGAACAATTGTCTCAATTGTTTCTGCCTTTCTTTTAAATGTATCTGGCTTTTTCTGATTGCTCTTGATTGCTCTCAATTGCTTTTGATTGTCTGAATTGTTTCTCTCCATTTCTGTTTTCCCCAGCTCCCTCGTGTTTCGATCCCTGGCTTCCCCTCGCCCTGTACTGAGGACGACCTCTACTCAGGGAGAGGGGACCGAGGGGTGAGGGTTACGCCATTACTCGCCCTTTCACCGGACGCGGGTCCGCATCACGCACCGATTCTCCGTTAGTGCAAATTAGTCGATATTAGCGTTTCCCTTCTATCTTCGAGCAACTACGGGAACACTAATAAACGCTAACCTCCACTAATGCTTGCGAATCATTCAATGCAGCGATTTCTGTCGCCATCGAAGTGGCTTGTGGTTTGAAGCACTGTTGCTCAGGAAAGGCGCCGGATGACGTGCACGAAAAATTTAAACAGGGTGATTGGAAGTACATTGGGGAAGTCAACCAGTGACCTTGAGTTTTTTATAATGTGATGGAAGTCTGTAAGTACAGTCAAGTCAAACTGGTTGTGGAGACTCGCTCGGCAGAGCCTCGTTCTCCCGTTACCGATGCGTGACTCCCCCGCAACCCCGAAAGTTAAATTGTGACGAAGGACCGGCTCGTGTAGAATTCAACCAATCTGCAACGGAAGGCAGAACCAAGTAGTCGCCGTAATTGTCAAGCTTCCGGGACTAATGCATACGGCAGCCGCGGATACATACGGCCGTTAAGATGATCGTGAATGCACGGTCGTCAACAACCCAAAGCCAAATCGAGTTTAGGTGTTCAGTGTCGGATTTGTTCGTCAACGAAAATTTCTCCATTCCGGAAGGTCATTTGCAGTGGTCGTTCGCGCGCAGTAGCGGTCCGGGTGGACAGAATGTGAATAAAGTGAATAGCAAAGCCACTCTGCGGTGGGCTTTGGAAGAGGACTTTTTACCGCCAGCTCCCATGGTCCGCTTTCGCAAGCTAGCCCAGCGGTATATCACCACCGAAGGCGAGGTTGTGATTCAGTCGCAGCAGTTTCGCGATCAAACCCAGAATATCGACAGTTGTCGCGAAAAGTTAAAAGTTCTTATCCTGGCGGCTTTGATACAACCCAAACGCCGCGTCGCAACCAAGCCGTCGAAATCTTCCAAACGCCGGCGACTGGACGATAAAAAAATACAATCCGATAAAAAGAAAACACGTCAATCGAAAGATTTCTAGACTCAGCACATTCTCTTTGGTTGCGACGGCGCTGCCGGTTTCTCACGAAACCAGCTACAGGAACGAAAACAGGTGCAATGCTCAAGGATCGCGGCGAAGGTCACCCATCGGCGCCGCATAAACGCTCGCATACCAGCTGAGCCATGCCTGCTTTTCATAACTAAAATTGCGCCCGTCACTCAGCTTCACTAGCGCGGCAAGGACATCCTGATTCTGCGATTTTTCAATGGTCGTCTCTGGTTTTCCGCCAAAGGTTGTCCCGCCACTGCTATTAATTTGATCTTGCTGCTTGCGAGTCATTTTGTAGGTTGTCACCAATGCCTCGATCAGCGGCAAAACCGCGTTTTTCGCATCGAGATAATTTAATCCAACCGCTGCCCGGTTTAGCGTTACCGTTGATGCTGGACTTTCTTGCGGCTTGCCGTTGGCAATTCCTCTCAAGACCGTGATATAGCTTGCGATGGCGTAATCTTTCCCAAGTCGCGAAAAGTTCAGCGATTCAAGACATAAATTGCGAATGTGAGGTTCGGGGTCATCTAACGTAGCTTGGACGAGCGATCCAATCGCATCAATGGACTGGGCCTGCGTCAGCAACTGAATGTAAATCTGCTTCAGATTAGTCGGAGTCTTCGCGGCCAAGAGCTTTGCGCCGAAAACAGGAACTGCGTATGGATCATTAATCTGAGTCAACTCGGCGAGGGCCTTTTCTGCGTTCGCGTTGTTGGCAATAATATCCTTTTGCAGATTATCGATCAGCTTGTTCCATTTACCCGTGTTTTTTTTGTGCGTCTCTTTTGCTTCGTTAAACGCATACACTTCTGGGTAAACATATTTACCGCCAACTTTTACTTTGCCTTTTCCCTCCGTCATGAACTCATCGCGTTCAACCCAACGCCCCGCGTTATCTTTGATGTAGCGCAATGCGCTGCGTGCGGTTGGATGATCGGGATTAAAGTCTAACGCGCGGCGATAGTGAGCCAGTTCTTGCTCCTTCAATCCGTTCTTATTGCACCATCCTGCTATGGCTGCATGGGACTCGGCCGTCGACACAACATTTTGCAACTCGTCATTGTACTTCTTGATTCGATCTGCGGTTTTTACGTGTCCGTTGGTTTCAAGTTGGCTACTGGGGAATCGGATCAGCGCACCGGACTGCAATTCGACTGTCCACTGTGGAGCATCGGCTTTCGGCCCACTTTTGAGTTGCCCCACCAGTGTTCGCCCGTCCCTCAACTTGAATTCATCTGCGATAGAGACTTGGCAGCCCAGAATGAAAACCAGTCCACCCACCGTCCAGGCTAGAAAACGCATTTCAAAGATTGAAGTATTCATAACAGCTCCTGCCGAATTGAAAACTAAGCCCGAACACCCTTTATTGTGACCGACAGCAGTCTCGAAAGCTAGAGATAGTGTCAGCGATACGCAGCAAACGGGAGAAAGAGGCTCTGCCGAACAAGTCATTGGTGCCGCAATTAATGGTAGATGTGCTAACCAACGTGAACTGAAAATCCAATGCGTTTTGCTGGACGCTTATAGATACAGTTGAGTCGAACCTGCCGGCGAGAAACGCTCGGCAGAGCCTCTTACTCCCGTTACGCCGGCCAGCAAAACCCTCACAATCGCGGCAAACAAACTACGGCTTTTTGTCCTGTGCCGTCAAAGCGCCGGGTGCCCCCCTCGCAACTGGCTTATCTTCCTTAAATTTCGGTGCCTTCAAGTGGTCGCGATCTTGCTTGGCTATTTTCGCCAATAACTCTTCGATTCGTTCGATGGTGCTATTCGGCGCCGACACGATCAGTTGTGAACCAAAATGCGAGATTGTGCTTGTACCACCAACTACAACCCAAGAATCGGGATCAACGTGCTGCACAATTAACATCACCAAGGCGTCGGAGTGCGACGCATCAGGCAAGAAATAGGTCAAATCAAAGGTTCGCAAAAGCGGCTCTGCATTTACGTCTTCCCCGGTAGTGACTAGGAAGCCATGAGGCAATATCCGGTAAGATAGTGCTGCATCGCCGTTCTCGACAACTGACAACATCTTTTTAAAAACGTCCTTTAATTTACCTGAAGCTTCAACTGTAATGGGAGTTGCTGGGTCGACGCCGACCACTCCCAACTCAACTTCATTAATTAGGATTTTTGTTTCTATTTGTGCTTCAACCAGCTTGAGCGCATCTCTCAGTGGCTTTTTATCGCATCGAATCTTAACCGGTTTTGCTAAGTTTTGCCTAACTGCATCCAACTCAGCGTCGTCTGAGTTGTACGCCAACCACACTGGCGGATCGGACCGTTTCCATTCAACATACTCGATTGCCTTTTGAGGCGCTGAAATCACTCCTGTGCTCGTCTGACGCGCGTCACCTAGTTGCGTGACTCCAGCCAACAATAATCCCAAAATACCGAACCAACATACAACTGGCGCTACTCGGTTTCTCATCAAAGCACCTCATGAAAAGAGTTTTTAGAAGAGTCGTCAGAGCGAAGTGTTCCGGCGGCGGTCGCACGGTGCCAGAATGCTTTGAAGCATGTGTAGCTGGTTTCGTGGGAAACCGGCGTACTGGTGACCTTATATGACGCATCCGGTTTCTCACGAAACCAGCTACCCAACAGAGTGCGACCTGATTCTAGCCCACGGGAGTTGTACCCGCAAACAACGTCCAAGATTGTAGTTCGCTTCAAACCGATCCCTACCCCGCAATGGACAACTTCACTCGATCCGCTAAGCTAAAACTTTGCGGCAATCCGCGTTACTGACTCAACTTTATCCATCTGCAACCTATCCATCACTATGCTTCCAACAATTCACGCCGAACTTCTTTTCCTACCTGATAACGAATCCCTGCGATTCCTACCCGAAGGCCCCTACGCCCTCGGGAACGGCAAGTTCAGTTGGGTGGGCATCCAACACGGCGCGTCATCTACCGTTGGCTCTATCAACGTCTTTGACCTCAAGTCGCGGACCAACCAAAGCTACGAACTCCCAGGCCGACCCGGTTTCGCTCGACCGACCAGCGTCGAAGGGACGTTTCTCGTCGGCTGTGAGCGCGCACTCGGATTGTTTGATATCAATAGTCAATCATGGAAACCGCTCGCCTCAGGCATCGATAGCAATGTCTCGGGTACGATCATTAACGACGGTACCACTTACGGCGATAATGTGCTCTTCGGTTGCAAAGACCTTGAATTTAAGACTAAGAAAGCTGGCCTTTACCTCTATCGCGGTAACGACGGAGCACTGATTCAATTGCGGAATGACCAAATCTGCAGCAATGGCAAAGATGTCATCGATGCAGGAAGCGGCGGTTTGTATCTTTACGATATCGATACACCAACGAAGAAAGTCGTGCGTTATCGACTGGATTTGAAGAGCGGCAAACTCTCCGACTGCGAAACCGTCGTCGATCTGACCAGCCTGGATAGTTTTCCAGACGGCATGTGTCTGACACCCGACGAACAAAGCACCATTATCAGCTTCTACAATCCGAACCCAGCCGAGTTTGGTGAGACTCGACAATATAGTTTGCAAACCGGTGAACTCGAACGCACATGGCTAACACGTAATAGCCCGCAAGTTACTTGTCCCATGTTGATCGAAGACCATGAAGGAAGTGTCAAGCTAGTTATCACGACCGCGGTAGAGCACATGACGGCGGCTCGACGAAGCGACTCGCCACTAGCGGGTGCCTTGTTTATTGCGGACACCGATTTCAAAACGGCACCACCTGCACCCCAGTTTCCAATCGCTGGTTTGAAGTTTCCCAAATGAGCCTTGAATTACCAGTTACGCCTCGGGCAACACAGCGTGCTATTCAATGGAAACTCCGGACTCGCACGCTCGGGTTCGGTGAGCTTCCTTGCATCATGGGAATCGTCAATGTAACTCCCGACAGTTTTTCCGATGGCGGGCATTACTTCACTCCCAACACGGCTATTGAACACGCTCTTCGGTTGGAAGACGAAGGAGCTGACATTCTTGACTTTGGTGGCGAAAGCACACGTCCTTACAGTCAGCCTGTTACTGCTGACGATGAACTTCGACGCATCGTTCCCGTTCTCGAAGCCCTCATCGGCCGACTTTCTATTCCCGTATCGATCGATACGTCGAAAAGCGAAGTCGCTCAGGCGGCAATTGGCCTTGGTGCTGAGATCATTAACGACGTTACAGGTCTTGAGCATGATCCGGCGATGATCGAAGTCGCTGTTAATTCCCGCGTGGGCGTTTGTGCGATGCACATGCGTGGCACTCCGCAAACGATGCAGAACGACCCGACTTATACGAACGTTGTCGCTGAAATCTATGACTACTTAGCCGCTCGCGATGCCGCGCTTTTAAGCGCTGGAATCGCTCCTGAACGCATTTGCCTCGACCCAGGCATTGGTTTTGGCAAAACGCACGAACATAACTTGGAACTCATCCGCGCCAGCCAGACGTTTCTGGGCCTCAATCGTCCGATTCTGGTCGGACACTCACGGAAGGGGTTTATAGGCAAACTGATCGGCAACAAAGAGGCGAATCGTGACGCCGGTACACTTGGCATCACGCTCGTTTTAGCTCGTCTCGGCATTCAAATTGTTCGAGTCCACGATGTCCAAGCGACTCGCCATGCCCTCGCCACTTTCGAAGCCTGCGGTGGCTTTGCCTAACATCTCTTGTTATCCTAAGTTGTCGTTACAGTGGATTGGTCTTGTCAGCCGGAAGGCGTTAGCCTCCGGTTACGTCTTCAACCGGAGGCTAACGCCTTCCGGCTGATAAGTCACATGAAACTAGCGTTTTCCTTTAATTCCTCAGCGGGACTCTCTCTAACGCGTTCCGGCTGATAAGACACCTACCCGCGTACCAGCTAATCCTCTCAGTTTTTTCTCTCTCACCCTCAAGGCCCAGCAATGTCCTCACTTACACGTCGCCACTTCCTTGCCGCTACTTCAGCGGCTCTTGCAACCGCGCCGCTGCTAACTTCTGCAGCTCGCGCTGCCAACGTCCAAGCTGCCAAGCAACGCATCAACCTTGGCATTCAACTCTACTCGCTCCGCGAATACTCGGTTGAAGATGCACTTAAACAAGCGAAGAACATCGGCTTCACCCACGTCGAGTTCTACAGCAACATGCTTCCACTTGACTCGACGGCCGAAAAAATAGCCGCCGTCAAAAAGCAAGTCGCTGACCTTGGGCTAACCATCTCCGCACACGGCGTGAATCGTTTTACAAAAGACGCAGCCGCCAATCGTAAGTGGTTCGAATTTGCCAAAGCGATCGGCATTCCTTGCCTCTCCGCCGATCCGGATCCAGATTCGTTCGCGAGTCTGAACGATCTGGTTAAGGAGTTTGATATTCGCATCGGGATTCATAACCACGGACCAACCCATCGATACAACAAAGCCCTCGATGTCTTGCATGCTGTTGAGAAATACGATCCTCGCATCGGTGCTTGTGCTGACCTCGGCCACTACATTCGCTCAGGTGAAAAGCCGACGGAAGTCATCCGCTTGCTCAAAGGCCGTCTCTATGGAATCCATCTAAAAGATTTCGCTGAGATGCAAGACAAGACGAAAGGTGTCATCCTTGGCAAAGGCCATTTGGATTGCAATGCGGTTGTCGATGCACTGCTCGCGGTGGACTTCCCAGCTAATGGAGCCTTTTCGCTCGAGTACGAAGAGAATCCGAAAGATCCAATCGCGGATATCAAAGAGTGCTTTGCTGTCGCCAATGCAGCCGTTAGCAAAGTCAATTCAAAAACCTAGTGCTTTGGCACAGTTTGAATTTGGGTAGTCGAAAGGAAGCAGGAGGACGTGTGCGACGTTCGTCGACGATGGTTGTGAGCCGACGCCGCTAGCCGCGGGTGAACGAAGCGGATGACTTAAACCAATGAAGGCCTACCCAATGCCCGGCAATATAGATCAAGAGAATTGGAACTAGATTAACTCCTAGTCATGAACGACAGCTACTCCGTTCACCCGCGGCTAGCGCCGACGGCTCACTGCCCTTTTTCGCAGACTGTCGCCACAGTTTTTGGAACCCATTCATTGATTGAACTGAAAGAACGAAGTGGCGGGATCGTCTTGGCAGTTAAGGCTCAACCAAGCGCCCGCCTTAACGGCATCGTCGGAACCCACGCAGGCGCTCTCAAGGTAGCGGTCAATGCGGCGCCCGAGAATGGCAAAGCGACCGCTGCGATCATCGAGCTGTTAGCGGAAGTGCTTGACATGCCTCGCTCCAATATTCAACTGCTTTCAGGCGCAACGAGTCGACAGAAGCAGTTCTTGATCGGCGGCTTGGAGCTGAGCGAGCTGGAGAAGAGGATACTTGCGGCGCTTCGCAGTTCTTCGTAGCTGGTTTTGTGAAAAACCGGACGCAGCTGCTGTCCAAGACGATCCGCTTGCGAGAGTACTTGAATGTCTTTGCAGGGAAACAATTGAGGACAGTCGTTCTTCAATATTAGGCCGCAGCCGTTCGTGGTAATTCGAAAGCAACCTGCTCGATGCACTCGTGATCGATGTATTGAGCTTGTTGAACTGCGCCGGCGACCAGTGACAAGTCGGCGATTTGAATGACGCGACGCGCGATACCTTGGCTGAGTTCTTGAATCCGTGAAACGGCGGTGTCGGTAAAGATCGGCTCTTCCCGTCCCAGTCGCTGAGTCGTCCAACCAAGGAACTCAGCGGTCTGCGAATAATCCCAACCTGGCAGCTCGATCTGCAATTCACAGCGATCAAACAACGAACGGCTCACTGCTGACGCCATCGGTGTTTCCACGGCAAAGACCACGGTCAGAGGAAACGGAACGCTGAGCAGTCGAATGAGGTCCGCTTCGCCAGCCGCAGAAGCGCTCTCGGTATCGTCGATCAACAACGCGGTTTGCACTCCTTCGCTTGAAGCAGCGCGGAAGTAGTCCCGAAGCTTTTGCCATGCGACACGTTGATCGGTCCCACAGCGAGTGCCGCAAAGTCGCATCGCAAGTTCGTTGAGCAGATCGCCTTCGCGCAGTCCGAATATCGAAGTCCGGATGACTTGGAGGCAAGGCACTTCGCGACTAATCGGCGGATTGCTAGCACAGTAATGCAGCAGCGCCGATTTTCCAACGCCAGCAACACCCAACAACGAAGCCACCTGTCGGCGATTGCTGATCAAGAATTCGATTCGAGCAAGAGCCTCTTCAACGGTCGCGCCGCGAAACAATGGTTGCGACGGATCGCTAGTAAAAGGGCTTGCGTTTAGCTTCCAATATCGCCAGTATGTCACGTTACTAACCCATCGTTGGAAGAGCTGCGAATTGCGAAAATGCTTCTTCGTCTTGAATCGGGCATTACAATCCGAAACTTGAATACAATCCACAAATTAACTGCAATCCGACTGCAAATAAGAGATCTGAACTAATGGCTTGGCCGCGATTTTACGTAGAACGTTTGCCTGCATCAGGTGTTCTTGAACTGGATGAGAATGAGTCGCGGCATGCAAGCGGAGTTCTTCGTATGTCAGTAGGCAACGATTGCCTTGCGTTCGACGGATGTGGCGGCGAAGCGCATTGTTCAGTCACAAAAGTGAGTAAGCGATCAGTCGAATTGCAAATTGTTGAGCGGCTCGACACGAACCGCGAACTGCCAAAGCCGATCACTCTTGCCGTCGCTCTTCCCAAGGGTGACCGTCAAAAGACACTCGTCGATTTCCTAGTCCAGTTAGGTGTGCATTCATTTCAGCCGCTTGTAACCGAACGCGGCGTCGCTCAGCCAGTTGATGCAGCGCTCGCGCGGTTGCGACGCAGTGTTATCGAGTCCAGTAAACAGTGTGGTCGCAATCATTTGATGAATGTTCTCGAGCCAGTTGATTTGGGTCACTTGATTGACCTCTCGCAGCCAACACCCGGCTTACGCTTCTTCGCTCATCCCTACGGCGAAGTCGCTCCCCTGAATCAACTGCAATCGAGTGCCCAGTCGGCCGAAGCAGTCACCGCGTTAATCGGCCCCGAAGGTGGCTTTACAGAAGAGGAAGCCGAATCGCTTCGAGCGGCCGGCTGGTTCGCAACCAGTCTCGGCCCTCGTATCCTACGCGTCGAAGTCGCAGCGACTCACGTTGCAAGTTACCTAAGTGGCGTATGCTTCCAGCTTGCGATCTTATTCCTTCTGCATTCTGCATCTTGTTGACTTCCGCATTTCACTTACTTCTGCAACTCACTAAATTTTGCATTTTTCACTTTTCATTTTTGCTAACAGCGAAAATGGCGAGTAACATCGTCCCCCCAGGTGTTTATTGCTCGAACGTAGCCGCAATAGTCCTAATCCCACCGAGTAAACTCGGTGGCGATCAGCGAGAAGTGTTAAAACGAGAACTGCAAAATGCAAAATGACATGCGAAAACATGGCAAGCAGAATGCATACCCCACTTCAACCCATTACCTTTTCCTGAAGACAAACAACGAGTCGCATGAATCGCGATCGAGCTTGAGTGGCGAATCGATGTCGTACCAGAAATCGAACGTTTCAACCAACTCAAGCTCCGGAATCTTCTTCAGCAGCGAAAGCAGTTGTTGCAGACGATAGGTTCGCAGGATGATCTCGCTGCGAACTCGAACCGGATCTTGATTCGGTTTGCGAATCAACATGTTGATACGAAGCGTCTCGAGCCGTTTACGACTGTCCCAGTTTAAGCCGCTGAGCGTGAACGTGACGGAAGTGCTTCCCGACTTCGATGTCCAGCGTTCGATGGAGCGTTGATCAGCGTAATGAGGCAGTAAATGGAGGCCGAAGAAAAACAGACCACCGGGACGCAGGGCTTTGGCAACCGAGTGAAAATGACTTTCCGATGCTTCTTCGGTCAGCAGATGCCGAAAAGTATTGAACGTGTTCAGCACTACGTCGAACGGCTTGTCGACTTCGAAGCTGGTCATGTCCTGCTTGTAAGTGGTCGCCTTCAGCTTCTTTTTGGCCAGCTCTTTGTTCAAGTAGTTCAGCATACTGTCACTGAGATCGAATCCCGTGACGTCGTAGCCCTTCTTGGCCAAGCTAACGATCAGCCGACCGCTGCCACATCCAGGTTCCAGAATCCGCTTCATTTCCCCCGTTCCGAACCGTTCGAAAGCAATTGGTAGAAAGGCGACTTCTTTCGCAGTCTCGTCGCGGAAACCGAGATCGAAGTACTGCGGATAGTCGTACCAATCGGCCTTTTCAGTTGCCTTTTTCTTCTTTGCAACGGGCTTCTTTGCAATCGGCTTCTTTGTTGGCGGTTTTTCCGCAGCCGGTTTTTTAGCAACTTTTACAGGCATTTCTACTTTCGTGGCCACTTTCTTTACGGCAGTCTTTTCAGCAATCTTCTTCTTGGCTAGCGTTTTAGCGGGCTTATCTACAGTCTTAGTTGCCAATCTATTCATCTTCCATGCAATGCGAGAATACGGTTTGACCTTTAACTCAGTCGTCCTGATACTCGGCGCGGTTTTTGAGTCTGTAAAAAAATATGAGTTGATGCATAGATTACCCAAGCACCCATAAGTCCGCTAGCAGGAGGGAGACCGCGAAGTTGTGTCTCCCGGAGGATGTCCCCACAAAGTTTGCGTTACGCGACTGGAACCGTTAAACTTGAAGGGCCTGCATTACCAAATCGAAGGATCGATTCGACTTTTCTCGACAACGACGTTTGGAGATTCTCATGCTCACCACAGTGCAGTCCTTTGTATTGCTATTTCTTGTTCGTGGCCGACGCTGCCAGCGTCGGACCGCATGGTTGTCAGCCTTTTTGACAATTGCATTGATCTCAGCAAATGGATTCGCGCAAAAGCCAGCGGGAGGCGACTTGGGTGCAGGCAGTTCAGGCACGACCCCAGCCGCAATTCCTGGCGGATCCGTGATTGCCGATTTCGATACGTTGATGAATCTGATCCAACAAACGATCGACCCGGATTCTTGGTTGCAAGCCGGCGGAACAAATACGATCAGCCCCTATCCGGCCGGCGTTTACGTTGATCCCAAAGGCTACATGCGAAGGATGAAAGAGTCGGGACAACTGCCCGTCAATTTGCGACTGGCTGCTTCCGCTAGTCCCAAGCATCCATGGCGTCAGGCTAGTAAACTGCGAACCGTTTCGCTCAAGCAATTAGACGCCAGCTTGGCCGCCACTCGTGGTTCAGGACTCCAGCCATCGATCGACTTACGCAAAGTCGCGGGCCTCTCGCGGATAACCTACGTCAAAGTTCTAACATCTGAAGAAGACATCCTGATTGCCGGTCCAGCCGGTGAAAACGAACACGGTTTCTTGCTTGAAGACTTGGCTACCGTTGCCGCAATGATCAACAAGCAGACGACCCCAATGGGATGTTCCATTGAACCGACTAACGAAGGCATCCTCGCGGCTCAGCAGATGTTGAAAGAGCGTGGCTCGCTCGATCGATTGGCGCGCAACCCCAAGTTGCTCGTCGAACAAATGCAAGAGAAAATCGGCGCTCACAATGTAAGCGTATTTGGCTTGCCGGCGCATTGCAGTACGGCTCTGGCACTCGTTGACGCCGATGAACACATGAAGCGTGTTGGTTTCGGTACTGCGAAAACGACTCCCTATGTTAAAAGTTACTTTGATTTCCTTGATGAACAAGCGGCGGTTCCCACCGAAAGCCTCGTGCGTTGGTGGTTCGCCTTTTCAGATGAACCGATACTCGCCAACGGAGCAAATCAAATGTTCCAGTTGCCCGACAACGTCGTCAGTGTGCTCAGCGAACAACAATGGGTTTCGCAAGTCGCTGAACGCGCTCCGACCGGAAAACATGACACATCGGCAGACAAATTCGCAAAGGAACTAACTCGCAACATTTCTGAACTGCGAAAGACTCATCCGACTTATGCAAGGTTATGTGGAGTGTTCGAAGCAGGGCTTGCGCTGCAAGTTGCGATCGAGATGAATGGCGAACCCAATCTACGTGGCTGGTTTCCGAATCTTTGCAATCTCGGAAGAACGCTTTGTGAAACGCCCGCAATTAATTCGCCCAAGACCGTTGAAGGTCTGACCACATGGCACCGTCTGAAGTCTGGTACTACAGTGGCCGTGGTCAGTGGCGGAGTCAAAATTGACTTACCGTCGACGGCTGGTCGCAAAAATTGGAAAGACGCCAAGTTCCTTGCTGCGTCGGCGGTACCTACTCAAGCTGCAGTTCAAACTACAGCTCATTCGCAATGGTGGTGGGATTGATTTGCGAGCAGCCGTATTACCAGGTAGCTGGATTCGTGCGAAACCGGCCGAAGCTGCAAACCACTTCCACCGCATCCGGTTTCTCACGAAACCAGCTACCTGCGTACATCTGCGTTGCCCTGCAATTCAATTTAATGCGCGACGCACGATGTCCAGAGCGGTCTTTGCAATGCGAGCAGTAACGACTTCCGGATGCCCAGCCAATGACCGCTTTTCCGTCTGAACCGAGTTGCCGCTGAGCGTCAGAAGGCTGATCGCATAGGCCACTTCAAAAACCCTCGATGACTCAGCTAGTTGGCTCGGCGTTGGATAGATCCCAAAGGCCAGTCCAATGTTGGCACCGAAGCGAACTCGTATCAACTCAGCCAATTCCCCGCAAGTTTTTTCGCTGAGTTCGTCTGAGTTCGACAACGTACCCATAGACTCAGCTTCGCGCAGATCGCTTGCAGATCGCTGCAACCACATGACAGCTTGCTTAACGGTCGGAAAGGCGACGCCACCAGCATAAAACTGACCAGCATCAGGCGAAGCAGCGAGCATCCAGTCTGGGATCAAACTGGATGCCCCGATCTCGAGACTTGCAAGCGTCATTCCTCGCTCAACCAACTGACGCGAGACAGCGTGCTCTAGTTCATCGTCGCCTGTTCCAAAAATCAAATCTCCGAGAGCGGACTCAATCTCTGCTACTGTTGGAGCAATCACCTTGTGAAAGTCAACAGCCGTCTGACTGCGAGCGGCGATGCGAAGTGTGATCGTCGCTCGGCTGACGGTGATCCCAACCGTTGGCACTCGATCGCGAGCGATCAGTGTCGGCAGTTTGACTTCTACGTCGCTCTCGCCAACGCCGTAAAGCTTGATCGCGTGGTACCGCAGCTGACCTTGTGTATTGCCTAGTTCCGATTCAATGCGTGGTTCGACAGTCTCGGTCCACATCTGCTTCATCTCAGCGGGCACTCCCGGCAATGCAAACAACCGACAGCGGTGATCGGCACCGAAGGCTACGCTCAGGTCAACGCTCAGGTCAACGCCAGGTGCAGTTCCATGCGGATTCGGAATCGGTTCACTTCCAGCTGGTAAGAACGCTTGAACTCGGTTGCGTTCAGGCATCGGTCGTTGTCGCCGCGCGAACATGGATTCAATATGCTCAAGCGACGGCGCATGCAACTCAAGCGTCCTGTCAAAGGCTGCAGCCATCGCTTCACGCGTTAAATCGTCTAATGTCGGTCCGAGCCCGCCTGTTATGATCACAAAACGCGCACGACCAGCCGCTTGACGAAAGGCGTCGATGTTGGCCTGCAAATCATCACCGATCGTGGTGTGCCTGGTCGTTCGGATCCCCATCTCTCCGAGCCGTTGGCTTAACCATTGGCTGTTCGTATCCAATCGTTGGCCACTGGTCATTTCATCGCCAACCGAAATCACTTCCGCTTCCAAGATGCATTCCCTTGATTCAAATCGTTCATCATCGCGCTACGTTATTGTGGTCGACTGCTTGCGGCAATGTCTGGCATAAATAGTTCGACTTGGCCGCAATCGACGCAGCCAAATATGTCGAAATTGCGATTGACCATCACGTGTTTTAGAGCCCCTAAAGCCCCCATTCTCGACTCGTCTCGAAAGCTAGCACCTCCCAGAAACGATAGCGAGGATCCTTGAGTAAAGACTCTCGAATTAAAACTGCTTAACCGGTAGCCGGGCAATTGCTATTAAGTCAATACTCTCCTGCGCTGGTGGTTACCTTGTACTATATCACGTCGCTGATGCAATGCGATATGCACTACACTGACTACTCAACCAGGGCGCATCCTACTATGCTGTAGTCGGACATAAAAAAACCTCCTCTCGCTGAGTTCACCATGAAACCAATACGGTTCCTTCTTTACTGTTGGCTGGCCATGGCTTCGGTTGCGAATGCTGCTGAGTCCAAACGGCCTAACATTTTGTTCGTGTTTGCTGATGATTGGGGCCGCTTCGCGAGCGCCTACGCCAAGATCGATGGCCCTGGGACAATGAATGATTTGGTTCAAACGCCCAACTTTGATCGCATCGCCAGCGAAGGAGTCTTGTTTCGAAGAGCCTTTGTTTCTGCACCGAGCTGTACGCCGTGTCGCAGCGCTTTGCTTTCCGGTCAGCACTTTTGGCGGACCGGCCGCGCGTCCATTTTGCGTGGGGCGATTTGGGATGGATCGCAGCCTGCCTTTCCTTTGCTCCTGAATGAGTCGGGATACGATATTGGCGAGTCCTATAAAGTTTGGAGCCCTGGCACTCCCAACGACGCCCCTTTCGGTGCGGGAAAATTCGCTTACGAAAAAGCAGGTGGTAGATTCAATAACTTCTCAGAGACCGTCACCAAGCTCGTGGCCAGCGGTACACCGATCGATTCTGCCAAGCAAGAATTATACAACGAAGTAACCAAAAACTTTGATTCATTCCTCGCCAAACGCAACTCAGATGCACCGTTTTGTTATTGGTTCGGACCCACCAACGTTCATCGCAAGTGGATGAGAGGGTCTGGGAAAGCCCTTTGGAACCTAGATGGTGAACAGCTCAAAGGCAAACTGCCCCCGTTTCTACCCGATGTGCCCGAAGTGCGCGAGGATCTTGCCGACTACTTTGGTGAAGTTGCTGCCTTGGACCATGCCCTTGGTCTGCACATCAAACGGCTTGAAGAAATCGGCGAACTCGATAACACTCTGATCGTGGTCAGCGGTGATCATGGTGCGCCGGGTTTTCCGCATGGCAAATGCAACTTGTACGATTTCGGCGTTGGCGTCTCGCTTGCGATGCGTTGGGGTGGGGCCAAAGGTGGCCGTGTTGTCGATGATCTAGTGAGCCTCACCGACTTAGCGCCCACGTTCCTCGAACTGGCTGGTCTGCCCATCCCTGATCGGATGACGGGCAAGAGTCTAGTGAAAATTCTTGAGTCGGAAAAATCGGGACAAGTTGACCCAACCCGGAAGGAAGTGTTTTTTGGTCGTGAGCGTCATGTCGAAAACGCTCGAGGTGACTATACGCCTTACCCGCAGCGCGCGATCCGAACCGCCGACCACTTGTACATCATCAATTTCCGACCCGATCGTTGGCCTCTCGGCGATCCCTACGACTTGGATAGTGACAAGCCGCCAACTGCTAAAGAGCTGACCGAAGTCACACGAGCTTCCTTGCCTGACGAAGATGCTGGACCGAGCAAAGCGTGGCTGGTCGGTGTTCGAAATGATCCGAAGTGGAAAGAGCATTTCAACTGGGTTTATGGCAAACGTCCACGTGAAGAGCTTTACGATTTGAAGACGGATCCACATCAGACAAAGAATGTTGCGACCGATCCGGCTTTTGCGGCTGTTCGGGCTGAAATGGAGAAACGCTTGTTGAATGAACTTACAGTGACCGGTGATCCGCGGATGATCGATGACGGAAAGTTCTACGAAACGCCACCCATGGCTGGACCAGTCAACGATGCCGAAGGTGCACCACGCAGAGCGAGAGCGAACGCCAACTAATCGCATTGTGAATCATGCGGTAGCTGGTTTCGTAAGAATGCGGCCGAACCTGCTAACCATCTCAACTAAGAGCGTTCCGCTTAGGAGATTGAACTGGTATTAGTTATTACGGTGGTTAAGTCACATGAAAATCAGTGTTTTAATTGAATCGTGAGCGGGACGCTCTCAACTGCATCCGGTTTCTCACGAAACCAGCTACAACAACCAATCACTTCCCTAGGTATAAACAATGTTTAAACATGCATTCTTGTTGCTCTTCGTTGCGATGACGACGGATTTATTCGCTCAGACGGCTCCCTATGACGTTTTTCCGATAGCCGAGCCGCCCTACTATCGCGTCCGTTATGAAGCGTCACAGCAACCTAGCGAGTTAAGTTTTGCGGTCAATTACACAATCTGGATTCCGAAAGAGGTCTCAAAACTCAAAGGCGTCATCGTGCATCAGCATGGTTGCGGAGAAGGGTCATGCAAGTCGGGACTCACTGGGGCCTTCGATCTGCACTGGCAGGCACTCGCTGCCAAACATCAATGCGCATTGTTATCGCCCGCCTATGAGCAACCTGAGAAAGCCGAATGTCAGCTCTGGTGCGATCCACGCAACGGATCAGGCAATGCGTTTCAAAAGTGCTTAGTCGACTTGGGCACGCAAAGCGGTCATCCGGAACTGGCCACTGTACCGTGGGCGCTGTGGGGTCACAGCGGCGGAGGGCATTGGGCAGGTGGCATGGTGCTGTTGCATCCCGATCGTGTTGCTGCTGCATGGCTGCGATCAGGCGTACCGTTGCTCGAGACCAATCCAGATCGACCCACGATTAAGGCTCATACGCTTTCCGACCCGGCGCTCAAAGTGCCCGTCATGTGTAATCTTGGAACCAAAGAAGGCGTCACAGACAAGGAAGGCCGCTTTGCTGCGGTCTGGCCCGCGAATCAAGCGTTTTTTGGCAGCGTCCGTTCCAAAGGTGGACTCATCAGCATCGCTGTCGATCCGTTAACAGCTCACGAATGTGGTAACCAACGTTACTTGGCGATTCCATGGCTGGATGCTTGCTTGACCGCTCGTTTACCCAAGAACCCTGGCGAGCCGCTAAGACCGATGCCGACCGACAAAGCATGGTTAGCGACTGTCCTAAGTACTGAAGCTGCTCCAGCAGCGAGTTTTGCTGGCGATCCACTCAAGGCGGCTTGGTTACCAGATGAAGTGATCGCCCGAGCTTGGATGCAGTATGTGAAAGACACTTCAGTCAGCGACACCACCCTGCCACCTGCACCAACTGGTTTAAGTTTAAAAGGGAACGTTCTAAGCTGGGAATGCCAGGCAGATCTTGAAAGCGGTTTAGCGAGTTTCACAATTGAACGCGATGGCCAAATCCTTGCCACGGTTCCTGAACGATCTAACAATCCGTATGGCCGTCCGCTGTTTCAAAACCTTCAGTACAGCGACACGCCTTCTCAACCTTTGGTCGTGATGCAGTTCACCGATACTAAAGTCGATGCTAACAAACCTGAGCACACTTACCGCATTACGGCTATCAACTCAGTTGGACTAAAATCCAGCCCTAGCGCGGAATTGATCGCGCCTTAGGGCGAGCGAATAGACTAAGTCGTTTACCTCGTCATGAGCACTTTGTAGCTGGTTTTGTAAAAAACCGGCAGCACCTGCCAATCGACTCAACCCTACCGCAGCCGGGTTCTCACGAACCCACCTACCCAATTCGAGTTTGCATTTGACATTTGCAATTTGTCGTTTTTCAACCCCCAAAAGACTAACTCAGCACGGCTTGAATTTGTAACTGGTTTTGTAAAAAACCGGCAGCACCTGCCAATCGACTCAACCCTACCGCAGCCGGGTTCTCACGAACCCAGCTACCCAATTCGAGTTTGCATTTGACATTTACAATTTCTCGTTTTCCAACCCCCCAAAAGACTAACTCAGCACGGCTTCAACAACACGTCCATGAACGTCGGTCAATCGACGGTTGGCACCGTTGTGCTGAAACGTCAATCGTTCGTGATCGATGCCGAGAAGATGCAGCACAGTAGCGTGAAAATCATAGTTGCTGATCGGATCACGAATGGCTCTCCAAGACCATTCATCTGTCTCGCCGATGGCAATTCCAGGCCGAACTCCCGCACCGCCCATCCACCCCACTGCGGCGCGACCGTTATGATCTCGACCTTCACTTCCTTGAGAAAACGGCATGCGACCGAACTCAGTATTCCACAATAGCAAAGTATCGTCGAGCAACCCGCGAGTTTTTAGATCAGCCAGCAGCGCTGCCGTGGGCTGATCAGTCGCTTGGGCCATCGGTGGCAACTCTTTGATAATGCTGCTGTGATTATCCCAGTTGCCTGTTGGTCCATTCGAGCCACTCCAAACTTGTATCACTCGAACACCCCGTTCAATCATCCGACGAGCTAGCAAGCAGCGCTTTCCAAAGTCCTCCGTAACTGGATTATCCAGGCCATAAGCCCGCAAAGTGGATTGCGATTCGCGAGAGAGATCGAACACTTCGGGAGCACTCAACTGCATCTTCGCCGCGAGCTCATAAGCACGAATGCGAGCCTCGAGTCGCGGGTCGTGCTCATGGGCGGCCGCATTATCGCGATTCGTCGCAGCTAGTAACTCTAAACCCACCCGCTCGGACTCACTCGTTATAAAGCTTGCGCTCCGTGGAGCGTGCAAACCATGAATTGGCTCGGCGAGCTGCGCTTGAATCGCTGTTCCTTGATGCGTAACCGGCAAGAAGCCTGCGCTAAAGTTACCACGTTGGTTGTATGGCAAACCGCGCGCATCGGGCAACACAACAAAGGCTGGCAGGTTCTCATTGATCGTTCCCAACCCATAGCTGACCCAAGAACCAAAACTCGGAAAACCCGGCAACTGAAAGCCCGTGTTCATCAAGTAACTGGCGGGTCCATGAACATTGGTCCGCGATGTCATCGACAGCAGTATAGCAATCTCATCAACGTGCCGCGCCATATTTGGCAACAACGAGCTGATCCAGCGACCACATTCCCCTTGCCGTGAGAACGAAAACGGCGAACCAAGTACGTTGCCCGGGACGCTCGTGGCGGCTTCGACTCGTTCATCCGTAGATGGGTCAAACTTCTGTCCATGTCGTTCTTGCAGCAACGGCTTGTAATCAAACAGGTCCATCTGACTTGCGCCGCCGTTCATGAACAATTGAATGACGCGTTTGGCTTTGGCCGGATGATGCAAGCCACAGTTGAGGTGCGATTGAGGCTGTTCTCCAAGCGCTTGGCTGCATAGAGCACCGTCGTTGCCTAGCAATTGCCAAAGCGCGACTCCACCAAGTCCGCTCGCCGCGCTGTGCAATAGATCTCTGCGTGACAACATCGTTTGCTGCTCAATCAATAAACATAAATTCGTTCGTATTGAATAAAAGCCGACAGAAATTTTCGAGGCCATACTCGTCGCTGTATTTTACAAACTTTTCAACTTCTTTCGCTTGAGGCATGCGTCCTAGTGCCAATCGCAGGGCCAAAATAATGCGATCTGTAGTGGTATGTCGTTCATGCTTGATCCTCGCAGCGAAATGCTCAGCTTGCTTTAGCACCAGTGCATCGTTCCACATCGCGAGGACTTGTTGGACCGTAACGCTGTTCATTCGAGCGGGCATGATCTGATCTCCAGCGGGGCAATCAAGTGCCTCCATGAACGGATCAGGCAGAGTCCGAAACAGGAACCGATAGACGCTTCTCCGTTGCCCTGCCACACCATCCTGGTCAAACATTCCATAATCAATTATCGGCGTCACATGCCTCCCTGGCTTCAAATCAAACTGTCGATCGCTCGGTCCGCCCATTCGAAGATCGAGCTGCCCGGAAGTTGCGAGCATGGCATCACGTACACATTCAGCGTCCAGGCGAGTGCGATGCATTCGCCATAGCAGTCGATTCTCCGTGTCGACCGAGTCGGCTTGGTCCAAGCGGGAACTCGGCTTGCCTTGAATTAAACACTGCGAGGCGAGCGCACTCTGTCGATAGGTTTCGCTCGTTAAAATCTTTCGGTGCAACGCTTTGATCGATTGCTGCGAGTCTCTGAATTCTACGGCGAGCCAATCGAGCAATTCGGGATGGGTTGGTTTCGATCCGAGCCGGCCAAAATCATTCGCAGTATCCACAATGCCACGCCCGAAATGATGTTGCCAAATGCGATTCACAATGGACCGCCAGGTTAACGGATTACGGACATCGGTCAGCCACTGGGCAAGTTCAGCGCGGCGCGCCGATTCGTGCAAACCACTTTCAAGTTCGAATTTTGAAGCTATGTCACCTACACAAGTCAATGCGCCTGGGAAAGCTAGCTCTTTGGGGAAACGAATATCACCGCGTTCAAGGCGATGGATAGGTCGCGGGCCTGGTGGCGGTTTGAGGGAGCCGTCCGGTTCAAATTCTGCGGCAGCGGCATAGACGAGCTTTGGTTTTGGCAGCGAATTCAGTTCACTTGATACACGTTCGCGCTCGACGTGCAACGCCAGTTGAAATCGTTGCTGTTCAGATCGTAACGGTGGTTCGATGGCGACTACTTCGGAGATTTGAATCGGCAAGTCGTTGAGTCGAAGCGGTGGCTTGTCGGTAGAAAACGAGAGTCGTGGCCGCCCGATCAAATGCCCACTTCCGTGCAGTTGTCTTAAACGCACCGTAAGTTTTTGTGTACTTAAAACACGCAACGGTGTTACGAACTCAAAAATCGCTTCATGCGACACTCCCACTTTGGGGTGGATGCCCCATGCAGTGTCTGGATTTCCATCGATTGCCCGGGCGATGCCCCAATCGGCTTGATCAAAATCAGCGATGGCTCGCGCTATTGGGACGAATGTACCGGTGCCCTGAAGGACTTCGATCTCCGATAAATGCAAGTTGCCGTTATCTTGTCGACCAGGACCCGAAAGCGGCAGCGATGGGTCGGCTAAAACTTGCAAACGAAGGCCGGTTATGATCGAATCAGTCACAAAACCGGCGATCACATACGTGTCTCGCTCCGGTCGTTTGCCACTTGCGAGATACGATCCATCGGACTGAGTGGTCAATGTACTTCCACCCGTTGATTCAGCAGTTGTATTCGCCAGGAGATGCCAATTAACGATTCGCCCCGACGCTTGTCGCTCCCATTCCGCGACCGCTCTTTCATTCACCTTTCCCAGCAACTCTTCGCGAAGCTGTGTGTTAGGTGCAGCCAGTTGTTCAGCTCGTTTTCGAAGTGAAGCACGACGAATTTGAACTGAATCGTCAGCGTCGTAGCTGCGATTGGCCCGTTCGACGCCGGCAAACACGGCTTGTAGGGAGTAATAGTCAGCTTGCGGTATCGGATCGAATTTATGGTCGTGACATCGCGCGCAATGGACTGTTAAACTTGTAAAGTTGCTCATCACGTTCGTTAACATATCGTCGCGGTCAACGTAGCGACCAATCTCGCGATCAATGGTGTCTTCACGAATGTCTCGCAACGTGCTTTCATCCCACGGCCCCGCAGCGAGGAAGCCGAGTGCGGCAATCTTGTGCGGCTCATTTGTGGCTAGAACATCCGCGGCCAATTGCTCGTGGATGAACTGATGAAAGGGCGTGTCGGCGTTGAAGGACTCGATCAAGTAGTCGCGGTAGGGCCAAGCGTTTTCGCGAATGCGATCTTGATCATGGCCATGCGTTTCGGCAAAATGCGCGGCATCCATCCAGTGCCGTGCCCAGCGCTCTCCATAACGCGGCGACGCCAACAGGCGATCGATTAGTTGGTCGTATGCCGCCGGACCTTTATCAGCAATAAAGGCATCGATCTCGTCGGGTGTCGGCGGCAATCCGATCAAATCAAAATAGACTCGCCGGATCAAAGTTGACCGATCAGCCTGCGGAGCCGGGGACAAAGCGTGTTCATCGAGCTTTGTTCGAATGAACGCGTCGATCGGGTGATGGGTTTCGGAATGGCCGGGAATGGTGGCGCTAACCAACGGCTTTAGAGACCACCAATCCCCTTTATCAACATCCTGTTGGTTGGCAGAATCGGGCCAGGAAGCGCCCTGATCAATCCACGCTCGTAGAACGGCCACTTGTTTATCGCTAAGTCGTTTGCCTTGGGCTGGCATTAACATGTCATCTACTTGTCCTTTGACGAAGTGCATGAGCGGACTGTCGGCGGAGTTGTTTGGAATGATATTGGGTGCATAGTTCGCTCCCCCGCCAACCGCAACTTCGCGAACATCAAGCCGATAGTTACCTTCCTGACGCAATGGTCCGTGACATTTGATACATGCCGCTTCGAAAATTGGCTGTACGTCAGACACGAAATCGATCGTTCGTGCCGCTTGGTTAGATTGGTCCAGAGCGTCTTCTACAAATGACGCTGAAGCGGAGTAAGCCGCAAGAATTGCGAAACCTACAGCAACTAAAAATGCAAACGTGCCACTCAAATAACTGTTACGACTAGGTGAGCTTCGTGTTTGATTTCTAGAGTCAACTTCGCGGGTAGAGGGAACTTGTTTGGTAGGCATGAACCACGTCCCGACTGGACACGTCGAATTACAAAAAGGGCCCGCTTGTCGGACGGTCTGTTATGTTCTCTATCTTACTCGAACCCGACTAAAAAATCAGGGTAAGAATTCTGATGCCTCCTCCCTAACAAGGGTCTGTCGATTAAAACAATCTGAGTGGCCTTCCCACACCACCGACCTTGTGTCGGTGGTGAAGTGACGAAACAGCTAAAACACGCCCGATCAGGCAACGCTGTGAAGCATTTTTCTTAGTAGGGTAGCTGGTTTCGTGAGAAACCGGATGCAGTAGAAAGGTCACCAGTACGCCCGGTTTCTCACGAATCCAGCTACATTTGCTCCCTAACATGCTTCACAGCGTTGCCGATAAGGGTGCCGAGCTTCGTTCCTTACAGACCTTGCGTCGATCGAATCATGCACTCAAAATTTCCGAAAATCTCTCCTCCATCAAACTAACCGCCAGCACTTCATAATAAAATGCGCTTCAGTCCGCCAAGTCCGTCACCCTCAAACTGGAACGCCAGCATGCAAACTTCGTTGCGTAATCAACAAAAAGTCCAGCTTTTTATCGTTGGTTTTGCGCTCTTCATGAGTCCGACTTTTACATTGAACTCGGCTGAGCCGATATTTGACCAGTCGTCTTCAAACACTGGTGCAGTCGATGGTAACGGTATGTCATTGATCGATGGAAAGAGTTTCGCGGGCTGGCAGGGTGACATTGACAGCGTTTGGCGAATAGAAGACGGAGCACTCGTCGCAGGTTCACTTCAAAAGAAACAAGCGAACAACAATTTTCTAGCAACGACCAAAGAGTTTAAGAACTTCGAATTGCGGTTGAAATGGAAACTTGAAGGGACTGAGGGTTTTGTCAACGGTGGCGTGCAGTTTAGGTCAAAGCGGATACCAGGCGATTTTGAAGTCATTGGATATCAAGCCGACTTGGGTGCGGGTTTGGATGGCGCTCTCTATGATGAAAGTCGCCGCAAAAAGGTCTTGATGAAGCCGACGCCCGAGGTACTTGCAAAAGCCGCCAAGCCTCAGGGCGAATGGAATGAATACCGAATACGGGCTGAGGGCAAACACATTCAATTGTGGCTAAATGGCGTGCAGACCGTCGACTACACCGAAATGGATGCGGGCATCGATGAAAGCGGAATTATCGCCGTTCAGATACATGGCAACGCGACTTCGATCGTGCGTTACAAGGATCTTGTAATCCAGGAGCTGAAGTAGGTAGCTTGGGACCATTTGTCCCGAGGGTTCGTTATTTAAGAAGACGCTCGGGACAAATGGTCCCAAGCTACAAAAAAATCGCCCCGCATTACTGAGGGGCGATGAATCTCTCTTGCTTACCTGCGATGTTTAATTGCAAGCTTCGCAGCCGCTTGCGCAACCACTGCAACCGGCGCTGGCCGGAGCGTAGGTTGGCGAGCCGCCACAACCGTTGGCACAGCCACCTGATTGTTGAGCTTCAGCACATGGGTAGATTGTTACTGGAACCAATTTTGGTACCATTCGGCAAACTTGGACCTGAACTTCTTTGGTGGTCGCAACAGGTACCGAAACCGTGTACTCTTCGCTAACTTCTTCGTTCACCGTTTCAAAGCGAGTCGAAGTGAACGGTTCCACTTTGGTTTCTGGCACATTGAATGTGAAAGAAACTTCTTTGGTGCGCTTCTCAGTCGTGTAGCTGACCACTGGAATCGTTTCGGTACGAGTCTCTTGCTTGTAACTCAACTTCTTGAGTGTACGTGTACGAGTTTCATCGTTGTACTGAACCACTTTGCGATTGCGAGTACGTGACTCTTCGACATAGTTCACCACTTTGCGAGTGCCAGTGCGTGTTTCTGGGCGATATACAAGGTAAGTGCATTCGTAGGGGATCTGCTCAGTGTGTTGTTCGAAAACTGTGTAGGCAACTTCTTGCGATTGCGATACGTTCTCGACAACAGGAACGTCTTCTGTCACAACGTTTGGAACCCAAACACGACGTGTTACCGTTTGCGTTGTAGGTGCACTGCAAGCCTGTTCGCTGTATGTCTGAACGGCAGGTTGTGCATGGACAACTTGAGCAGGTCCGCACCCACCGGCAGCGTAACCACCCCCCATAGCAGCACCACAGCCAACGCCGTAACCTACACTGCTGCCACAGGCCGCGCCCTGACCCGCTCCACAGTGGCCCGCTCCGCAGTGGCCCGCTCCACAGTGACCAGCTCCACAGTGACCAGCGTGTCCGCATCCACTACCGCAACCACCGCGGCGGAATAGACGACATCCGTGACCTGCACTTGAACGAGCACCGCACTGGCCGGCGCCTCCACTGTAGCTTGGAACAGCATAAGAAACTGGCGAAGCGTAAGCAGGGGCTGAGTAGACTGGTGTGGAATAGTTGGGCGTGGCACAGGCTGGCGCCGCATAGTTGACTGACGGAGCCGCAACGGTGACTTCCTCCACGCGATCCTCCCAGTGCCCGTAGTCCTTGGTTACCGATTGCATTCGAGTAACAGGTTGGCAAGTTTGAACGGTACGGGTCTTGGTTACAGGAATCGCATTGGTTACCGCTTGCAGACGTGTTTCGGTCAAAGACTGCGGAACTTGAACCGTGTACGTAAATTCTTGGTCAGCAAGTTGAGCGACGCGAACCTTGTATTCTTCTGGTACATCGATAACCTGAGGAACCTTGACGATGTACTGTTCAGCGACTTCGGTCCAAACTGGGACTGTGTCAACAACGTCGACTGTCTTTTCGCTCGTCTTGGGCACAAGCACGGTGTATTCGACTGTCTTTGTCTCCGAACGAGGAACCATAACCGTAATTGTCTTGTAGTCTTGGGTTTCGACGGGAACGGTTCGAGCCACGATGCGCGTGCGGTATCGTGTTTCGTTTTGATACTCGGTCGTGCAAACCGCACGTGATTCAGTGAAGTACTTTGGTTCAAGAACAACTTTGTACGAGTTCACTGGACCGCAATCCATCAGCGAACGTTGCTGGGTTGGAACAACTGTAGCCCCATAACCACCCGAAACGTCGCTTTGAATCGTGTTGCCGTATGCAATCACTGCATTACCAATCGGTGCGCAACCTATCGAAGCAGGGCCTTGATAGTAATTTACTACGGGTGCTTGGGGTGCGGCCACTGGACCTTGGTAGTAGTTGGCCACTGGGGCTTGGTAGTAATTCGCTGCAGGAGCTTGCGAGTAAACTGCGACACCAGACGCTCCGTATTGTGCCCGCCCATGGTGTCCCAATGGCGAAAGGCAACTGCCATTAGTGCAGCCACCTTTTCGAAATAGACCAACTGGATAGACACCCGAATCGCCAGCGGTGGTTGATACTAAACGAACGCTTGATTCGCTTTGTTGCTTCGTCACCTCATTAGATGACTCACGACGAGGCGCTGAACCGTATAAATCACTACATCCACCTCCACGCAATGAGTCCGCGTGAAGATTTCCTGCCGTGCCTGCCAATAGCAGCATCGCAAGCAAATTCAGTCTTTTCATTATGTGCATCCCAAGAAATATTGTTCCGCGTTAACGATTATGCGGAATTGAACGAGTTTTCCAGCGCAATAGTTTACATAGAATGGGATGTATAGGTAGAAATTTGCGAGGAAAATCGAGATTTTAGGGCTGGCGTTTCGTAGCCGTTTGTTCCCAGCCCTGGAAGCTGATATGGCGAAAAGCCTTAAAAAAGTAACCTGTAGCGGAAACCGTCAAGGTTTTTGGAGCTGATTTCGGAGCTGATTTCGGAGCTGATTTTGAAGCTGATTTTGAAGCTCAGGACTGAATGGCCGAAATGCTTGACGCATTCCGCTACTCACTTTCCGCCATACCAGGCTAGAAGCCTAGTCTACGAGAAAGCGCATCAAATTCTTATGTAAATCCGCTGTCGATAGAGCCAGAGGAGTATTAACCACATAGCGAGGAGCACAGCGGCGCCGAGCATTAGGGGCTCCCATGTTTTGCCAAAAACTAAAAAAGCTCCCTCACCGAAATGCCGAAGCAGTAAATCCTTCAATGGCTTCTCAAGAGTCCAGCTCATTGCATAAGCCACGATTGAATTAGAGCCAAAAATCATGAAGGGATACGCCCAACCTTTAAGATTCCAGCCATCACAAATGGCGTGAAGTGCTGCGAGCCATACGAAGCAGATCCCGCCACTAAATAACGCGAAAGTTGGTGTCCAAATTCGCTTGACGTTGGGGCATATCCCGAAATGATCCAGTGCCCAACCAGAAGCGATTAGCAAAACTCCGACTGAAGCTAGACTTAAATATTTCGTGCCGTAGAAACGACCGTTCGTTGCTGTATCCCGAGCCAACATCCCTCCTGCCAACAATCCCAAAACCATGGTCGCAAGCGTCGGAATAAAACTTAGCGTTGCATATCCGCCTCGGTGAAACGGATAAACACTTGAAAACGGCAAGAGATTTAGAAACCAGACATCAAACGCCCAAGCCGGATTCGAGTTCTTGTTCCAGTGCGCGACGAAACCGGACAATAAGTGAGGCCAATCTTTCGGCACTCCGACCGCTTCGTAGTCGAAGTCTGATGGCGGCAACGGCCACAGCGCGAACAACAACCAATAACCGCCTAAGACGAGCACGACTGACAAGACGTGGTTCCACTTAGGTGTGAGTGCTATCAAGAAAAGGAAACAATAGCCAAGTCCGATTTGTGTCAGCGTATCATCAAACCTAAAATCCGTGGTGGGCTTACCAAGACTGCGAAGCATGATTCCAAGGGCAACTAGCAATACCCCACGCCATACTGCATGCAAGAACATAGAACCATAGCTAGCCCCTTTCCTGCGCCGGGCCGCAATCGAAAACGGCAATGAGACTCCAACCAGGAACGTGAAACTGGGCTGAATCATATCGTGCAGTGAGCAACCGACCCATTCGACGTGCGAAGTATGAAACTTCAACCAAGCAAAGAAGCTGCTGTCAGGGAAGGCCGCGGCGAGCTTATCCAACTCGAGAATTTCAGCCATCATCAAGAACATCACCATGCCGCGATACGCATCAATCGACGCTAATCGCTGGGTGAGAGTCGGTGTCGGTGGATTAGTAGAAACGGCAGGCGGGTTCGACATCGATCGAGTCTCATATGGCTGAGCGACAGTGGAAGCGCTACTTGCCTAGAAAGTTTTTGACAATGATCTTGGGGGCTGCAAAAGACATTGTAACAGCTTCATTGAACTGTTTTCCGTCGCGCAGTTGTTTCAAGAGCATATCAAATTGCTTTCGCCGAGAGCGATCCATCATGTAGCTCGTCAGAGCCATACCGACTAATCCAGCCGATTCTTCGTCCACGCGTTCCTCGAGAAGCGTTTCCGGCTTGTCGATCCTCTGCAATGCAGCCGGCAAAGCTTGCTGCCACGCTTTAACACGAACATCGCTAGCTCGATTGGCCGAGACTACCAAATTTCGCGCGACACCTTCCGCGAACCATGTCGGAACTTCGTTCATCGAACCCAGATAAGCTCCACTGACCATCTGCAACGCCAAAGCGGATTGTTGTTTTGCATCGGCCGAACCGTCATTAGCCATTACCGCATAAACGTCCAGCGGGTTGGCTTTCCAGTGTCCTTGCCATTCTTTAGGCAGCTCTCGACTTTCGGTCATGCGTCCGAATTCACCGTAGTCGTAGCGGCTCTTCAGAACGAACAGGGCGACTCCACCTTTGATCAGCGGTTGATGGGTCGGCGCGTCGAGTGCTTTGGCGGTTGAAGTAATCGCTTTATCCAGTTGCTTGACCAATTCTTCAACTCGAGCTTTCGGGACGTTGCCGAGCACGAACACTTGCTCGCTTTTTGCCGTCGCGGGTTCATCGTTGGGAAGGACCTTTGACCATCGCGCCAGCGCTCGCTCTTGTCGTCTTGTGAACAACTCTTCATGCTTGGCGCCCGCAGCCCAGGCTTGGTTGATGACTGTTTCAATATTCGATGTTGGGCCAGGACCATCGAAGGCTGCTCCTTCAAGAATCCATTTCGATATCAGCTCAATTTTCTCGGGCGATAGAGCTGGTCGACCACCGGCTGGCATGCGCTGGCCTCCGCCTTCACCTTTTAGCTTTTTGACGATGAGACTCTCGGCAGGCTTCTCGATTGCAATAACTTTTCCGGCGTCGCCACCTCGTAATAATTGTGCAAAGGTGTCCATACGGAAATTGGCTTGTGCTTGACGACCTCCGATATGACAACCTGTGCAATTCTCAACCAGAATGGGAGCAATGTCGCGCGCGAAACTGACCGTCTCCTTACCAGTGGGTTTCTTGGCAGTCATTTCTTCAGGCGCTTTGCCGGCTTCGCCTTTCGCGTAGGTGTTGAGAGACGCGGTTGGATTAGGCCCATCAAATTTCGCACCTTCAGCGATCCACTTGCGAAGCTTGTCGAGTTGCTCTTTTGAAACTTTGCCGCCGCCGCGTGGCATATCTCCCGATTCTATCACTTCAACTAAAGGGTTACCTTTGTCGCTCCCTGCAAACAAGACCCTCCCGGCTTTTGATCCCTTCATCAAGTCGTTATAAGTTGTCAGCGAAAAATCGCCGCTGCGTTTGTTGATATGGCAGTTAGCACATAGGGTGATCATCCACGGTGCGATGTCATTCTTGAAACTGACAGTTGCCGATCCGTTGGCACCTTTCGCATTGCCCTCAGTCAGTTGTTCCCACGTTGGCAATGGCTCCAATTCGGCGCCTTCCAATTCGAGCTTGCCATGCGCGGTCTGCAATTTCGTGTAAAGTTGCCGAGTCTCCTTTTGAAGGTCCGCATCTTTCGTTTCGAGCAGCTTGACCAAACCAGCTTGCAGCAAAGTGACCTTTTCAGCTGACTCGACGAATTTGCCACCGCTGAACAGTCTTCCTGCTTCATCCATTCCGTCCTTTAATTCCTTCAACTGCTTGCGTTGCTCAGGTGTGATTGCTCCCAACGCGGCTGAACTAAATAAACATACCAGCGCGAGGTACATGGCCCCGAATGCTCCAAAACGAACAGCCGCCACCGCATTTTTGTGTAGAAAAGACAGGAAAAAGCACATCGTTTCGTAGTTCCGATACGCAAGGACGAATGTGAAAAGACGAGAACGCGACCGCAATGTCGCCAAGTTCATTGTAATAACGCTTTACATCCAGTGGCTGTACTCAGCCGAATGAGTGCCGCACAATTGTCTCAATTGTCGCTGGCCAAAATTGGGATAATTGTGCGAAGGTTTCTAGGGCTACGATTGGGACAATTGTGCGACAATCTAACCCGCAAGAATTGTCTTTGAATAAGCCACCGATTTCAAGTTCACGGCACTTGTGCTGATAGTGGGATTCTTTCCTGACATGACGAGCACGAAGATAATGCCCCCCAAGAAAATCGCCAGAATAAACATCAAAATCAAGCCAACGATCAACAGAAATCTTGAAATCCCTTTCTCCGGTAGCGCCGCAACAGGTGCTGTAGTTACGACTGAACGAGAACCTACCGCCGAGTTTTTAACACCGGGAGATGAAAAGGATGGCCCCTTCGTCGATGATCCACTAGCGCTCGATCCACCCCGACTCGCACTGATTCTTCGCCCAATCTCCGCTTCCAGATTAATTGTGCTACCAGAATCGGATTCGCTCGCTTTTTTTGCGACCCTAACCAAAACACCACTGTCTGAAGGTGACAATGACAGTCCATCGGCGGATCGCCCGGTCACCGTGTCACCGGCACGATTGCTGACAGTATCAACGGCTGAACCGGGTTTTGAACCGGTAGACGGTTCGGCTTCATCACCCAAATTCAGTGAGCTTTCACTGCCCCCTTTGGCGACTTGTAGAACTTTCTGCGCCTTGTATTTTACTAACCAGGCTTCAAGTACTTCAGCTGTCGCTGCGGCCGTTGGGTAACGGAATTTGGGATCCTTCTGTAACAGCTTGACACAAATTCCCTCGAGCTCACCAGGGCACTGCGGACGGATTTTGCGTACATCCTTAGGCATCAAGGTTTGATGCTTCGCGATCCGCTGAGCAATCGTTCCATCGGGGAAGGGAGGCTGGCCGGTCAATAGAAAGTACATCGTACAGCCTAGACCATATAAATCAGCCCGGTTGTCTACTTTGTGACTATTGAGGGCCTGCTCGGGCGCTAAGTAATCGGCGGTTCCCAAGACTTTATCATTAAAGTCCATCGTCAACGAAGCTTGCTTATCATCTGAGAACAAGGCAAGCCCCAAGTCGAGCAGTTTGACACGACCAGCGGAATTCACCAGCAAGTTTGCAGGCTTTACGTCACGATGGATCAAGCCAACATCGTGAGCATGCTGCAAGCCGTGAGCGGCTTGAGCGATGTAGTCGGCAACCTTGTCAAAGGCCATCGGGCCGTTCTTCTTGACCATCGTCTGCAGATCGTCGCCGTCAACATACTCCATCACGATGTAGTGCGTATCGCCCTGATTATCGATGTCGTAGGCACGGACGATATTGGGGTGATTTAACGATGCAATCGCCTTCGCCTCTTGCTGAAACCGAGCGAGATAAGACGATTTGCCAAGCCGACTTTGAGGGAGAACTTTGATTGCACGCAGCGTATGCATCATGCAGTGCTCAGCCAGGTAGACGCTACTCATCCCACCGCTACCGATATGTCCCAACAACTTGTGCTTGCCGAGAAAGAAGCCCTTGTATTTGCCAAGCAGCAATTTGTCGCAATGCCAACGCGTGACTATTTTGTGAGCCTGTAGAGATTTGGCGAGAACGGCGGCGCTCTCCGGAAGCGAGCCGTTATTCTCGGCGCGAATCGCTTCTAGAGCGTTGTCGATTGCTTGCGGCTCAGCCAGTCCGCTCTTGCGAACCAACTCAACGAGTTTCTCTGATGTGACTTGTGTCATGCCATCCCTACCAGACAATCCAAACTGCGATTCAATTCGAGTCTCCGACCATCACCGAAACATTGTAAGGAACATCCGACCAGCCGGAGTTAAGTATCATGAATTCTACGCAAAATTTTTATCCGACTTTTCGCGACAAATGAAGGAGCAGGCGCAACGGAATTAAGTAAGGCTAGCTGGTTTCGTAAGAAACCGTTCCCCCGGTTTCTCACGAAACCAGCTACACCGGCTACCACTCGGGCCTGCCGATCACGAGGATCATTGTACCCCAACGAACTAGTCTAATTCAAATCTTTCGTCTACTATTATTTCGCGAAGCTCATTCGCTCACCTTGAATGCTCCTTTATTCTCGGGACGTTCAGACCTCTGAATCCAACGACTGTATGGCTCAAATTCAACCTCTCTCAGATTGCTTGATCATTGGAGGCGGAGTTATTGGGCTTTCGATTGCCTACGAACTGGCAGGTCGAGGCCTTACTGTGCAGGTCGTGGACCAGTCAAAAGTGGGTCGCGGAGCTTCATGGGCCGGGGCCGGAATCCTACCTCCTTGCCCAACACATGGAGCTGTCGATCCGCTCGATCACCTCCGTGCTCTCAGCCATCCGCTACATGCCAAATGGGCGACGGATCTCAAACGCCTTACTGGCATCGATACCGGTTATAAACGTTGCGGCGGCCTCTACATCGCTCGCTCAATGGCAGAATCGGCGACATTGTCAGCTCAGCAGTTCCTGTGGACGGAACACGGTATCGAAGCCGAGTTGTGGACTCGTGATGATCTCTCAATGCACGAACCCCATCTCAGTTCTTTTATGGAAAGCAAGAGCCTAAAAGCGATTTGGCACCTACCCGATGAGTGCCAACTTCGCAACCCACGGCATCTCCAAGCACTCTCCGCCGCCTGCCAAATTCGAGGTGTGGAGATTCATGAGAATGTCCCCATCGAGATTATTGAACCTACCTCCAATGACTGTGTCGAAGTCATTGCACACGACCGAGTTTTTAGAGCCTCACGAGCCTGCATTTGCTCGGGCGCTTGGTCAAGATTGCTGTTGGACCACATGGACATTCCCACCGGCATCATGCCCATTCGTGGACAGATGGTGCTCTACAACACGGGGAAAAGTCTGTTGCAGCGAGTTGTTAACGAAGGCCACCGCTACCTGGTTGCGAGAGACGATGGGCGACTGCTCGCCGGGAGCTGCGAAGAAGAAGTTGGTTTCGAAGTCGCAACAACCGACTCGATGATTGGACAACTGCGGGCTTGGGCCGAAAGCATCTTGCCAGGACTGAAAAGTGCAACGATCGAAAAAACATGGGCCGGTCTTCGACCCGGCACCTTCGATGGCCTGCCCTACATCGGACAAGTTCCAGGTTTGAAACAGGTGTATGTCGCCAGTGGTCACTATCGGGCCGGTCTCCATCTGTCATGTGCCACCGCGCTCGTAATGGCTGACTTGATGCAAGACCGCCAGCCATCCATCGATCTCTCGCCATTTCGCATCGGAAGAGGCTAGTGCTTCATCCAACTTGAATTTTGGGATCAACATCCGTGAGCCGACGGCGCTAGCCGCGGGTGAACGAAGTGGTTGTCGTGCAAGATGAAAAGTCTGTCCAACGTTAATCTGTCGACCGCAAATCGTTGGTCTAGATTGTTAGTAGGTTACGTCGAGTCAAGTACTTCGAATATTCTTTCGAAGATTTGACCGCTACACGAAGAAGCGCGTCGTATGCGATGGAAAGTTGTATGGTTATTCATAAATTGGAAGCGCTGGAAGCGCTGGACCGCAAGCTGGAAGCTGGGATGGCTAAAAGTCGGTCGAATTACCCATTTTCTATAGACGCTGGATAAAAAAACTGTTGCACTCCTTTGAGCTAAAAATTGGCTTCACCCAATGCAAAGGAATGCAACAGTGCTTACATCTTG
>JANODD010000080.1:0-37171 GCA_031412515.1 Planctomycetia bacterium
AAGGCGTTAGCCTCCGGTTGTGGATTGAACCGGAGGCTAACGCCTTCCGGCTGATAAATCACCTGTAAATCCGCGTTTTCAAGTTCATTCCCAAGCGGGACGCTCTTGTTAGCCTCCGGGTGTGTATTGAACCGGAGGCTAACGCCTTCCGGCTGATCAGTCGCCGGCAATTGTGAGTTTTCTAACGGTTCCTAAGCGAAGCCCCTCCAAGCTAGGATGGTTGGTTTTCGCAATCAGTTTGTGCAAGATGTCGGTTGATCAGACTGGAGCGCAAGTGAAGAGCAACTTGTGGCAATTGGCCGTTGGTACGCCCGAATTTCAGCAGACCATTGTGACTTTAGCGGAGTTGTTCCAGGAGCCAGTTTGCTGGCGATGATCGCAATTCAGAAATACTGAAGGCGCTCGGAGTTGCCGTGTAGGCTTGCACACAGGGTGCGTAGGCCCCGTGCAGTTCGGAGATCAGAACAGTGCGGTTTAAATGATTGACAATCGCCTCCATCCGCAGGGGTTTGGGCGCCAAGCTGCAAGCTAGGTCGCACAGGTCGCCGGCTGTTAGTGCTCCCGGCACTGACGCGCTGTGTGGGATCAACACCGCGAAATTCGTCAACACGTCGCGGTAGCTGGCTAGGCCGCCTGCCAGGTACACAGCGCGGATGTCGTCCTCGAACAGAGCACCTAACAATACCAGTTGACTGCCCAGCGGTTCCGGCCCACGAGGCCATCCGTCAACGTTGCGGGGCACCTTGAAGTCGGTGTTGGCTGGGTTCGGGGGTGCGAAGGCGTCGCCCCAGAGGGCGATCTGCGAACCATTGACGTCCTTCCGCTCACGCAGATAAGCGAGGATCGAGCGTAAGTCACGGAGCCGTTGGCCCAGCAATGTCTCGCCAAACAGCTGCAGGTTCGTCGTCAGGTCGGTATCGCCCGCACGCAATTCGCCGATACCACGCACGTCCGGCAGGACAACAATCACACCAGACTGGATGAGCTTCTGTAACTCCGTTGATCGCTCCATGAGGAATCCAGCCTTGCCTGACTGTGCCAAGCCAATGACCACTGGAGCCTTGTTAAACTGCTTGGCCGGCAAGAGGACCAGCACAGGCACGACGATTCCCAGTTCCACTTCCAAGACGATACGTTCGACCTTCGCGCCGGCAATGAGTTGGTCATCGACCGCGGTGGCTTTGATCACAGGTGACTTGGCCAGCGAAACTTCACCCAGCAGCTTACTCCAGTCGGCTCGCAGGAGTTCGCGACGCTCAGCCGGCGACTTTCCGATCAGCCGTTTGCGGGCGGCGTCGATGCGTTCCTGGCCGATGGCACTCATCAGTTGATTCAGGCTCTGAGGCTTTAATTCCTGCCGGGCCTGGTCGGTCAGGCAGATTAGTTCCGCAGACGTGCGCGGCGCACTGTATTCGTCTTTCGCGGTGACCTTGATGCCAAACCAACGCTCGAACAGTGGATGAATCATCTGCCGGTGGAAAGCGCCGATGTTGTTGCAGTGCGAGGCCTCGGGTGGACGCTGGCTGATAAGGCCCTTGCCATGCGCGAAGCCCAGGTTTTCGCGCGTATTGTAGAACTCGCCCCAAATTTTCTGATACCGTTTCCAGACTGGATCGCGCTCCTGATCCCAAGAGAATTCGTGGGCATGAATGAGCCGGCGCGGCGCGATGCTGCCGACAATGACCCAGTGCAAAAAATCGTCACGACCGCCCAGTCGCAGACCGCGAGTGGATTCCCAGTTAGCACCTCCTAAGTAGTTGAAGCTAGTCTCGGCGTCCTCAGGCAGGGGATAGCGAGTTTCCGGTTGTGGACCACCAAAGTTAAACGGCACGCAGCAGACAATGCGGCGATCGAGTGCAGCCGTGACACCCGCCGGGTCGCCGCCCCCCGCGACAGCACCCAAAAGAATGATCTTGTTGGCGTCAACGCCGTCACGGGCCAGAAGTAGATCAACGCCGCGCATCAGATCCCAGGCCATCCAGCCCATCAGGCTATCGCCCAGCAGTTGAAGTTGCACTCCGGTGTCCTGGCGGAAGTAATAGTCTTGGCGACCTGTTCGGTATGGCTTTGCATAGTCTTCATCGCTGTTGAACGGATGCGAGCGACGCTCGCCGTAGCCCACCTGGTCGATCACCAGGACCAGACAGCCGGCGCGAGCCCAGGTCATACCCATGTCCTGAAGCTCGCTATCGCGTTTGCCGCCGTGATGAGCGTGCGCGATCAGGATGCCCGGCATCGAATCAGTCGGCTTGTCGGGCACATAGAGGTTGCCCGTTACCCACTGACCAGGGCGGCTTTCGTAGAGGGTGTTCTCAATCTTAAAACCTTCGCCAGTGAGGATGCTCGTAGTGCGCACATTGAGTTTAGCGGGAGGTGCAGGATAGTCGCCTAGCGAACGCCGCAGCGCGGCCACCCGCTCGTCGCGAAACTTCTCCCATTGCTCCCGCGATGTGATTTGGGAAAACTGCTCGCGGTTGCGAGCGTTGACCTCGGCCGTGCGGCGACGAATCTCGCGGTCGATCATGCTCGCCGCTTCACTCTGCTGCTCCTTGGTAAGGACATCCGGAGCGAGCTTAGCTAAGTCTGCCGCATCATCTGCGGCGGTCGGAGAAGCTGGGAACAACGCGAAGACGTAGAGGGCGAGTAGCGGAAATGGCAAACGGCAATGAACAAATCGCGGCTTGGTCATAGTGTACTTTCGATGAACCGTGGGGAAAGTAATTCAAATTACACTGGGCCGGTGCTTTGCGGAAGAACCTCCGGAATCTCCATCTACGCCAGCCGGCTGGCGGCGATGTAGAGCTTCTGTTTGTTTCCTCTGCTTGCGTGACCATGTCGTAGGAGCGTTCGTCGAAATAGTAGAATATCTGCAAATGCTCCAAGTACTCGGCCGGTTCACGCACGGCCGGCTTGTCCGCGGAACAATTCGACAAGAAACACTCGCTGGTGAAAAGTGCTCAGTGCCAATCGGCCGGCCGTAGACTTTATGCGGGCGAGAATTCATCGCAAGACTGCACCAGTTTGAGTGACGTTTGAGTGACCGGTGCGAGTTATGCTTCGACCGATCTCCGATTGCGTGACGCCAACTCGGTGTAGACCACCTCTATCGTGCGGAATCAACGTCTTGAAGTTATTTCGCGCTGGTCTTATTTCGCTAGTGCAGCTTGCTCGCAGTGGCGATATACTGAAAGTCATCCCGCCTCATTTCCCACCTACTTTTGTGAAGCCTGCAGATGTTTTCAATCTATGGAAGACCGCGGCGATTGTGTTCTGGTTGGACACGACGCGAACTCTTGACCGTGGGAGGTTTGGGATTAGGAGGCTTGGCGTTGCCCGATCTGTTACGAGCTGAAGACGCCAGCGGCATTCACAAATCCCGCAAGGCTATCATCATGATCTACCTATGCGGTGCTCCACCACATCAAGACATGTATGACTTGAAAATGGAGGCGCCGTCCGAAATTCGTGGTGAATTTCGACCTATCGCAACGAATGTGGCTGGTATTCAAATATGTGAACACTTGCCGCGGTTGGCCAAAATTATGGACAAGCTTGTGCCTCTGCGCTCGGTATATGGATCACCCGATGGCGATCATGATTCTTTCATCTGCTACACAGGTCGCTCAAAACGCCAGCAGGCACCTGGCGGTTGGCCTTCAATGGGTTCTACATTGGCCAGACTCCAAGGTCAACGAAGTCCGGAAGTGCCGGCGTTTATCGGCTTGTGCCCCAAGACCGGGCATCCTCCCTATGGATCGCCAGGCCACCCCGGATTTTTAGGAGTCGCTAACAGCGCTTTCCGCCCCAACGGAGAGTCGATGGAGGACATGCGATTGCAGGGCATATCCATTGATCGCTTGGCCGACCGGCGTCAGCTGCTGAGTTCATTGGATCGCATGCGTCGTGACGCCGATGTAAAAGGATTGATGAACGGTTTGGATTCATTCCAACAGCAAGCGTTGAATCTGTTGACTTCTAGTCGTTTGCATGAGGCCTTAGATTTGTCACAAGAAGACGTGGCCACCCGGGAGCGATACGGCAAAGGCGACACAAAGAACTATGGTGACGGAGCCCCACGCAATCTCGAGCACTTTCTTATGGCTCGCCGTTTGGTCGAAGCAGGCGCTCGATGCGTGACATTGAATTTTGGGCGTTGGGACTTTCATAGCAATAATTTTTCCGAGTTCAAGAACACGCACGCGCCGCAATTCGACCAAGGTATGAGTGCCCTGGTAGAAGATCTCCATGCACGAGGCTTAGACAAGGACGTGTCGGTGGTGGCCTGGGGTGAGTTTGGACGCACACCGGTTATTAACAAGGACGCGGGACGTGACCATTGGCCGCGCGTCGGTGGAGGATTACTTGCAGGAGGTGGCATGCGTACCGGTCAAGTCATCGGTGCGACGGATCGTCTGGGGGGTGAGATTGCTAATCGTCCGGTGCATTTTGGTGAAGTCTTCGCGACATTGTATCAACGACTGGGACTCAGTCCCTTGACAACCACAGTCAGTGATCCGACCGGTCGTCCTCACTACTTGGTCGATGGGCACACGCCTCTTCCCGAGTTAGTTTGATCAAGATGATTTTTCGCTGGGGCAACCCACTCTTACTGTGCGATGGAGTCAAATCCAGGTCCAGCCTCAGTCGCCGTTCGTGATTCACGTTTGGTCCAACGTAGCTTAGATGCATTGTGAAAGTTGCGGGCCGGGTGAAATCTGCTCAACGCGCTTAGCAACTCGAAGTTCAACGCTGGGAAGTTCTTAGGCAATCGGTGAGTTAATGCTGCAGATCTTTTGGCGTGATCGGGGGTCGGTTAGCCCTACGCCAACGTCCATCTCGATATGCGTTCGTGAGATGCTGCGAAAATGTTGGCAAATGTTTCGTCACACGCGATGCCGTGAATATGACCGTTTTGGCCTTCTTGATGTTGCAGCTCGCCTGACTTTGCATCGTAGATGGTAATAAAGCCGTTGTTGTCGCCGCCGGCAGTAACGATCCATTGTTGATCCGGTGACCATACGATTTGTTCGATCAGACCTTTTTTGTTTTTATCTTCTAGCTCTAATTCACGCTGGCCGCTTGCTCGGTTAAAAACTTCCAAACGCGCGGGGCCTTCGAGGTGGTCGATATTGCCAATCTTGCCTGTCCCGCCAACTGCCAACCGTTCACTATCAGGTGAAAACGCGAGACTTCGAATGCCACCAATGCTATGCATTCGAGCTTTTGCATCCCAGGTATACATCACTGGAGTTTCAAGTTCACCGACTTTCTCGAACCGATGCGCATCCCAAAGAGCAACGTGGCCAACTTTGTCGCCAGTTGCGATCCACTTTCCGTCTGCCGAAGCGGCCACTGCGTAAAGCATCGAAGGGAAATGATGCGGCGTTAGACTTTGATGGTCGGAAAACGACGCAACCGCACTGCCCGACTCAGCATCCCAGACTTTGCATTGCATATCATCGCCGATACTGATCACTTGCTTCGAGTCGGCGGACTCAATCACTCGGCGAATCCAGCCTTCGTGGGCGCGAACCGTTCGAATCAACTTGCGTTCGACTATGTCCCACCACTGCAAATGACGATCGTAACTGCTAGTCACCAACATCTGTCCGACTCGAACCATCCCGGTCACATAGCTTTGGTGTTGGCCTTGGAACTCAATTCGCGTTGGCTTTTCTTTGCTCAAATCCACTTCGTAGATTTTGAAATCGGATGAGCCGACCCACAATCGCGAATTCACGCAATCTTGGGCGATACAAAACAAGATATCCTGTGAAGTCCATTCGTCGATGCGTTTCAGATTTTTTGCGTTCATGCCAACACCTCTCGACAGGGCTTGCTCCCGAAATCAGACAGCGGAATGGGTCGGCTGCCGAGCATATGTTCCTTGTCATGCTCGATTCCCAGCGCAGCAAAAATCGTCGCGAACAAATCGCCAGCCTTCATCTCACCATCGACAACCGTGTGCCCATCGTCATCAGTCTTGCCATAGACGGTCCCACCGCGGATGCCGCAGCCGCTCAACGTGCAACTCCAAGCGCTTGCGAAGTGATCGCGTCCAAGGCTGCCATTGATCTGCGGTGTTCGGCCGAACTCGCCCAGTGTGATCACCAATGTTTTGCTCAACAGCCCGCGTTGCTTCAAGTCCTCTAGCAGAGCGCTCATGCAATGATCCAGATCAGCACACAGTTCGCGATGCGTTTCGAAATTCTGGCCGTGACTGTCCCACCACGCGCGAGCCACTTTTACGAAAGGTACACCCGCTTCAACCAGTCGCCGCGCGGCCAAGCACTGTTGGCCAAACTGCGTCGGACCGTAGTGGTCGCGCATCGCCTGAGGTTCGCGGCCGATGTCAAACAAGTAATCGCTCGCCATAAGTCCTTGAACACGACTGTATGCGTTTTCATGACTTCCAATGGAAGGGTTGTTGAGATCGCGAATGAATCGCTTGGCCATAAAGTCGCGAAGAGCGCTGCGGTCATGATGGTCTACGTCGGATATCGCGTCGAGCCGATGCAGATCGTCAGGCATCATCTTGTCAGTTAGAAACATCGGGTTGTAGCGAGCACCCAAATAGCCCGCTGAGTCCTGTCGGCGGCCCTCTGTTTGTGTGTACATGTAAACGAAGTCAGGCACTTGGCTATCAATCTGACCAAGCTCGTGGGCGATGATCGAGCCGAGATGCGGAAAATGAACGCCCGGTTCGGGAATTCGTCCGATGTCCATCAACGTATAGGCTTGGCCATGATCTGCAATCTTTGTGTTGAGCGAACGAATAATCGCGGTCTCATCGAGTTGGTTTGCCATCTTCGGCAGCAACTCTGAAATCTCGATGCCAGGCACTTTCGTCTTAATCTTGGCGTAAGGTCCTCCCGTGCGTCGTCCCGGTTTCGGATCCCAGGTTTCAAGTTGGCTTGCTCCGCCAGCGAGCCACAACAGAATGACACTTTTGCCTTCACGAGCCAGTTCGTTCGCCAGCGCGGGCTGGGAGAGTACATCGAGGGCTGACATGTTCGAAGCGACGACACCGGTCGCTGCGGCCTTGAGCAAACTGCGTCGATTAAGCGATTGAATTCTCATCGTCATTCCTAGTGGTTAAAACGAAATTCCGGTGAACTCATCAAGGCCCACACGACTTGCTTCAGTGCGGACTCGCGACGATCACTGCGGCTGGCGAGATAGTCGGCGATCGCCTGTTGCTCCTCTTCGGTAGGTTCGCGCGAGAGTACAGTGCGCGTCGCGGCTTGGACCACTTGCTGATCGTCCTTCTTCTCTTTGAGGAAGCCGATGATGCGATCACCCGAGCCGCTGAGCAAATCAGTTTCGATCGATTGATTGTTACTGAACCAAAGTGCTTCGGTTACTGGCACTTGGAAATCTTCATCGGGAATCGCAAGCTGCCTCGCGACACCGTCCGCTTGCCGTTCCAGTTGCTCGCGTTTGGTAGCCCAGTCTTCGCCCATCGCGCCCTTCAACTGAGTTGGGTTCGCTCCCGCAATGCGAAGCGAGAGTGATAATTGCCGCGGTGTTAATGCGCGCGGCATCGCAACTGCAAACCACTCAGGAGCCATTGACGACGTTGCATCATGACGAACGCTGCGCGCGTAACTATCCGTCAACACGATCGCTTGAATCATCCGGCGCAGGTCGTAGCCCGATTGTCCAAGCTCCGTCGTCAAATCGTCGAGCAACTCCGGATGGCTGGACGGGTTATGCGAGTGCATTTGATCCAGCGGATGTACAAGCCCACGACCAAAAAATCTCGCCCACAATCGGTTTGCGATGTTGCGTGCGAAGTATCGTTTCTCCGTTTCGCCTAAGGCCGTTTCAACCAATTTCGCTCGCGGACGAAACGCAGGTCTAGGCGGATCATCAGCTTTGTCGTCTTGTTCAGCTTTCTTGATTTGTTCTTGAATCTTCTTCAGTGCTTCGCCTTCCGCTTCTACCGGTTGTAAGTCAACTCTTTGCCCGGTCAGAAACATCAGATCGGCCTCGTGCTCCTTCCCACCGATGTCCGTGTACTTCGTGAGTCCATCGAATCGTTCGCCCAAAAATCCCTTCCGCGTTTGAAAGGTCCGTTTGAAGAAAGCCGCCATACCGTAGTAGTGAGCCTGCTTCCAATCGTCGACCAGAGGATGATCATGACACTTGGCGCACGAAATGTTTACACCGAACCACACCACGCTCGAATCATTGGTCATCGCGTCGAGATCGTTTGTGCGGCGTTTGAGAAAAGCGACCGGACGCTTATCCGCGGCAGCAAACTCTTCTGGCAACATCGTTTCACGAAAAAGTTTATCCCAAGGCCGATTTTCGCGCGCAGCCTCCAGCAGATACTCGCGCCAAGGATCGTTGTACTCGTCGCGCTGCAACAGCAAAATATCCAGTTGATCACGTTGTTGAAACACAAAATCGGGTGAATCAATCAGCCTTTGAACCAGTTGCTGCTTTCGATTGACACTGGTCGACTGCAAATAGTCATCGAGTTCGGCAACCGTTGGAATTCGCCCCGCCAAATCCAATGTGACTCGACGAATAAACTCTGTATCACCGATGAGTATCGCAGGAGTAACGCCTTCTTTATTCAAGCGAGCCGCGATGTGCCCGTCGATTCGAACGACGAAATCCGACAAGCCCTGATCGGCGAATACCGAATGGGGCATTGGAAAAGTAACAAACAGGGCTAGCGCGAAGATCGCAAACCGCATGGAAGGTCTCAGATAGGAGGGATGATTGAAGCGTCTCGACCCGGCCACCTCAATCTGGAGTCCTATATCCTAACAAAACTCACTCCGAAGGTCCAATCCGCTTTTACTAAGCGATCGCCGTGCTCTAACTAAGCTAATCGTTCGTTTTTCGAATTAGGCGTTTGCCAGTAATGGACCTCTAGCCACTCGACGTTTTTCCTAAAGCGTTGCAGAACGTTTGAGTCTCAGCGATGATTCAGCTCGGCCGCAATTATGTAAGTCAAGTTGTGCTACTTAAATACCGCTGGCTTGCCCGGCGGATCGTTCTGCTTTTCACTAAAGAAATCGCTCGTTAGGGTAAGTGGCCGAAGAGTTTTAGCCGACCTTGGGCTGGTCTATAGCTGAGGCCACAACATCGCGAGAGCTAAGCGTAAGCGATTTGCGACTCGGCGAAGCGTTCTGTGCTAATAACATAAGACCTCGTCGCCTTTCATTGCACGTGTCGATTTAGTGAGAAACCGAACAATCCGCAGAGTAAATCTGCGGGATTTTCACCTCTGCGGTCTTCCAATCTCTTGTGGTTAAGATCTTTCAGGGGGCCTAACTTAAAAAAGTAAGCTTTGCGAAACAAAAAGCTGGTGAAGCGCAATCAGTCTTGAGAATCAAACGGTCCATAACTTGTCTTGAAGTGCGACTGTCAGGGCTGGAACTGCCTGACTAGCTTTGGGACCGTATAGAGATAAGGCGTATGCTGCATATCGCCGAACCTCTCCGTCGCTGTCTCCGAGTTTCTTGATGAGTGCGTCTATCACCAAGGGATTATCACACCGAATATTGCCAAGTGCCCACGCCGCAGATGCCACGACCAAAGGGGATGGATCATTTAGGGCCTCGATCAGCGAAGGCGTAGCAGAATGCGCCGGTCGACCAATCGTCCCAAGCCCTTTGGCTGCTGAGTGATGTTGCGCCCTCAGCGATCGATCAGCCCACTCAACTCTTCGGCCACTTTAAATGGGATTGTCCGTTACAAACACTTTTATCAGGCGTTCATGTCAGCAGCGGCTACGGACAATCTTTCGCAAATCGAAATGCCTGGCACCTTTGTTGTAATCGCCTTTATCTCGCCTTGGATCTCGACGGGTGCATTAGGCTTGGGATCGAAGGTCTCGTGCTGCTGCGGCGAGCCGTAAAGAAACAGCAATATGCAGGCTTTGGCTTTGCCGAAATATGCAGGCTTTGGCTTTGCCGAAAGACGCGGCCGGTCTTTCGCCGCCTAGCGCAAAAGGCTGCCCTTGCAAATGTTCGGCCAGCCCCCAACCGAAGGCCGAAAGTCCGCCGACTTGCAGCAGCTCGCGGCGGCTGAGCCCGTCCCAGAGCGTTCGTCGAGAGCCTTGAATCCAACACTGGCTAAATTACCCGTAAACCGCAAAAAAAACTTGTATCGATGCTGGGAAAATGCTTCAATTGGGGAATAACAAACCTGGATATCAGTTTACGGGGAGTCACCAGCAATGCGTGGGGCAAGTGTGCTATTTTTTGGGCTCGCGTTGCTACTTGCATTGACAAGTACAGTGCCAAGCGGTGGGGCAGAAAAGGACGAAGACGCCTTCTTCGAAACGAACATACGTCCCGTTTTGGCAAGCTCTTGCATCGAATGTCACGGACCTAAAAAAGCCAGCGGCGGTTTGCGACTCGATTCGCGTGACGGTTTATACCAGGGAGGCGACAGTGGACCGGCCTTGGAGGCGGGCAACGCTGAGTCCAGTTTGTTGGTGCGGGCAATTCGCCGCAAACCTGACGCAGAAATAAAAATGCCCCCCGAAAAGCCGCTGTCAAAGCAAGCCGTCGCCGACCTGACACGGTGGATCGACGCGGGTGCCAAGTGGCCCGATTCCGTTGTTCGACCAATTGCCAGCGATCGACACCATTGGGCTTTTGAACCGCTGCAGACGATTGCTGTTCCTGCAGACCCGAGCGGCTGGGCGACTCTAACGGTCGATCGCCTAATCGCCCGAGCGCAGCAAGAAAATGGAGTTGTCCCGGTGCCACCCGCGAGCAAATCCGCGTTGCTGCGTCGCGCCTATTTTGATCTTATCGGCTTGCCCCCCACGCCAGAACAAGTCGAGGCATTTCTAGCGGACAGTTCTCCGAGCGCATTTGCGAGGGTAGTTGACGAATTATTGAGTTCACAGCGCTATGGCGAGCGTTGGGCTCGGCATTGGCTCGACCTGGTGCGTTACGCGGACACCGCCGGGGACAATTCGGACTACCCCATACCGCAGGCCTACTTTTATCGAGATTACGTGATCGATGCGTTCAACGCGGATCTGCCCTATGACCGATTTTTGCACGAGCAATTGGCAGGCGACATCCTGGCCCAAGAGGCACCGGAGTCCGAGTACGCCCGCCTCGTGATTGCCACTGGGTTTATCGCGCAGTCGAAACGCATTGGGACGCGTGAGCTAGAAGATATGCACCTGATCATTGAGGACACGCTGTCGACCCTAGGACCTGCGATCCTGGGATTGTCGCTGCGCTGCGCACGCTGCCACGATCACAAATTCGATCCCTTAACCATGGATGATTATTACGCCATGTATGGCTTCTTTGCCAGTACTCAGTATCCTTTTGCCGGCGCGGAAGAATTACGAAAGCAAACCAAGTTTGCGCCACTCGTTCCACCGCAGCAGGTGCAGCGTTTGATCGCGGCGCGAGAGTCTGAAGTTACCGCTATCAAGTCGCAGATCGAAGCGATGGAGAAACCTGCGGACTCCGGCGCGGCCAGCGGCACAGTGGCAGGAATTCAAAACACCGGGACGGCAGACACTCTCAAAGCACTGCGCGAGAAACTAACCCGCATCGAGAAACAGGATCCACTGGCTGAGGTGCCAACAGCTTATGCCGTTGGTGAATTGAAACCAGTCGACGTGGCGATTCAGATTAATGGAAACCCGCGTTCGCTCGGTGAAAAGATTGCCCAACGCGGTCCACCGAAGATCCTCGATGAAAACCAATTCGAGATACCTGCCGGAAATAGCGGACGACTGGAACTAGCACGCTGGTTAACCCATAAAGCGAGCTTTCTTACGGCGCGGGTGATGGCCAATCGTATTTGGCAATACCATTTCGGCAAGCCGCTGGTATCGACTCCATCGGACTTCGGCTTCAGAGGATCACCGCCAACGCATCCTGAATTGCTTGACTGGCTGGCTAGTGAATTCATTTCATCCGGTTGGTCTGTAAAATCGCTGCACCGCACCATCATGCTCTCGAAAACCTACCAACTGTCAACCGATGGAGATCCCCAAAACGCCGCCGTCGATTCCGGAAACAAATGGTATTGGCGATTCGATCGTCGCCGGTTGGATGCTGAGTCGATGCGAGATACGATCTTGACGCTTGGCGGTGCGCTGGACCTCAGTCGCCCTGGTCCCCATCCCTTCCCCGAGCCTTCCAAGTGGACCTACACGGCTCATCATCAATTCAATCACGTTAGTTATCCATCGGATCATCGCAGTGTTTACTTGATGGTTCAGCGCTTGCATGCTCACCCCTATCTTTCATTGTTTAACGGAGCCGATCCCAGCCTGTCGACTCCCAGTCGCGACAATTCGACTGTTGCCTTGCAGTCGCTGTACTTGCTCAACAATCAATTTGTCCACCAGCAGGCGACCGATTTCGCCCGTCGTCTGTTGACGCAGACGGATGACTTGGCAGCCCGAGTGAAACTCGGTTACATGCGAGTTTACGGTCGCGATCCCGAACTGGCGGAAGTCACCAAGTGCTTGACGTTCGTTGACAAGTATTTACGCTCGCTGGAGGCGGAGGGCATGCCTGCCGATCGTCGTGACCTTGAGGTCTGGTCTGGCTGGGCTCGAGCACTGTTTGCTTCGAACGAATTCTTCTATGTGGATTGATTCGCGTGATTTTCATTCACAGCTAGTGAAACAAGATTGACTATGACTGCAGACAATTCAGCGAACCGAAGGGCTTTTTTACAGAGAGCCACCGTCCTTGCTGCCAGTTCAGGACTGTCAGTTCACCAGCGGTTGACTTACGCCGCCGCCGTGAACGGGGGGCATCCGCTGGAACCCCGCCCCGGGCATCACCCTGCGCGAGCCAAACATTTGATCTTGTTCTTTTTCACCGGCGGCTTGTCGCATGTCGATACGTTCGATTACAAGCCCAAGTTGCAGCAGGATCACGGGAAGAAACTCGACAAGCACGACAAACCGCTCAAAGGCTCGCCTTGGAAATTCCAACCGTATGGTGGATGTGGAAAGATGGTCAGCGAGTTGTTTTCGAACGTCGGTTCCGTCGTGGATCAGATGTGCTTTATGCATACAATTCGCGGCGATTCGGCTGGTCATTCAGCTGCGACACTCGGCATGTTGACTGGCTCGATCACCATTCCCATGCCCAGCCTTGGATCGTGGCTGAGCTATGGACTGGGCACGCTGAACACCAATCTGCCTCCTTTCGTCGTGCTGGCAGCCAAGGAACCTTACAATGCCTACCTGGCTTGGGACGCCAGTTTCTTGCCCGGTTATCACAAAGGCACGCGACTGTTTCCTGGGGCAAATCCCCTGCCGAACTTGACCAGTCCCGTGGCGTCGGTCACGCGTCGCGAGCTGGAAAGTTTGATGCTGCAAGATTTAAACGCCGGGCATTTTGAGAAGCATGGCCGAGAACTTGATCTTAAGGCCAGGATGACGTCGATCGACACCGCCTACGGTTTGATGCGAGAGGCGCCGGAAGCATTTGATATTAGTCAAGAACCGCAATTCGTGCTCGATCTTTACGGGAGCGACACGGCCAATCCGGCTTCATTCGCCGCGCAATGCCTTACTGCCCGCCGTTTGGTCGAGCGCGGTGTGCGGGTGGTCAATTTGTTCGATGTCGGATCGAATTCCAACTGGGATCACCACGGTGACATCGCCCAACACGCGGGCTTGGCGCGGAACGTCGACCGACCCATCGCCGGTTTGATCAAAGACCTTCGTCAGCGCGGATTACTGGACGATACACTTATCGTCGGATGTTCGGAGTTCGGTCGTACTCCTTGGGAAGATGCCAATCCGAAAGGTCGCGGACACTACAATCGCAACTTCACCTGCTTTCTGGCTGGTGGTGGAGTAAAAGGCGGGCACAGCTTCGGCGAGTCCGACGAATATGGGGCAACAGCCGCTGAGAACCCGGTCCATACGCATGATCTTCACGCAACAATTTTGCATTTGATGGGTCTCGACCACACCCAACTAACCTACCGCTACTCGGGTCGCGACTTCCGTTTGACCGACATCCACGGCAACGTCGTTCAGCAGGTATTTAACTAAACATTACCGTTTACTGGTCAAGTCACAAAGCTACGCGCTCTATGTCAATCTCAGTGACTCCTAAGTGCGTAAACGGCTGAAAGGCTACGGATTCGGCGTTCGAGATATTCAAGCCTCGGATCGCAATCAAGCGTTGATCATTCACACGGCCACCGGCAATCATCTGCAGGAGCTTGAAGAACTCTTTTCCAATGCGGCGATATCGAGTTCCAAAGAAGAGTGGGGGTGAACCGTGTTCGGGTGGAGGCTGGAGGAAGCCAGGTGGAGATGGGGCACCTCTTGGACTATCGACCCGATTTAGCACGCGTACTGAATGAGAGAGACCGCATGCAGGCGTACGGTAATCCTACAACAGTGCAACACTCGCAAGCTCGAAGCCTACACACGCAGGCAACGCATACTACTTTTTCTTTGAGTCACTTGATGAGGTCATGCGCAAATACTGCTCGGCATAGCGTTTTCCAAGTTCGCGATAGGACGCGGCATCGAAATGCACTTTGTCTCCGTTGTGAACGAGCCCCTCTGAACTGACGAAGGCGGTCTGAGGAACTCTAGCAGGCAACGCTTGGTGAGCAGCGTCGACTCGGCGGCGGTCATCGGTCGATGGCTCATCCGAGAATCTCCCCATCTGTCCGACGATGAACGGCACGCTTGGTGCGTCGAGTTCCTTTCGCAAACGCGAAATCAGATCGTGAAGCTTGGCTTCGTAAGCCTCGGCCAACTCCGGAGTAGAATCGCTCTCGCCTTGATGCCAAAGGACACCATGCAGCGTTCCAGATTGGAGCGCCACGTGGATTCGCTTCATTGCATCATCCCAGGGATGGCTTTGAGTCGCGGCATAAAACGCGCCAGGCTTCCATGAATCGATGGGTGAGCCGCCGACCGCGCACGGGACCAAGCCGATCGTGACACCTTGCGTTGCATCAGCAACGACCTCGCCAAAAGTCTTTCCGAGACCGACTCCAGCTACCGGTTTGTCAAAGTGCATCGGATCAACTGCGGGCACCCATTTATTTTCTTTACTAAGCATCAGCACTCGTGAATGCGATGTCTTGTCCTGCACCTCGACGATCCCACGTCCCGCCATATTCGACTGACCAATCAGTAAGAATAGATGTAGCTTGTCTTTGGCGGGCAGAACAACGTCTTCGGCTGACGTGAACGCAATTGGTAAAAAGACCAGTACCAAAAACGTTATGCGAGCGATCATGGTTGGCAATTTCATACCAGTCCGCGAATGAGAGTGGAAGTGAGAGAAGGAAGCTTAGCATCCATTGCTGATGATTGCAGGGATAATCAACCCTTTATCACCAAAATCCGCGAGTTCGATATCCTCACCGAAATCTGCACCGGTTGGGGTGACCGGTGCATCGAAAAAGGTAGATGGACGAGGGAGATGTGCAGTCCTAGGGTGTGGAAAGACGCTGCGAAAGTGCGCTGCGAACCGACGCAGAGTTCTTGCTACCAGGCGGGATGCGCTCGGCACCGCGAAAGCGCAGCAAATCTTCGACGCGTTCCCATTGATTCTGCAAGACCATTAAGCCGATTGTCATGTCTATGACTTCAGGGTCGTCACGCATCTTCGAAAACGTCTTTGCCCCCTCTTGCAAGCGATTCCAATCCAGGTCCAAGTCGGCGGTCACGGGATTTCGTCCGCTCGAAACGGAGCTCAAACCGAGCACCGAACTTGCATACACTGCTTTGCCTGTTTCGCCGCCCAACTGTTCGGCCACTTTTGCCAAATAGTTTTCGGTCATACCAGGTTCACCGTGCCATCGGGGCAACAACAATAGCGCAATCGTTCGATGCACGTGGCTGTTTTGTGCATGCGAACTAGACAGGACTCGCAAAGCTAATTTGCGAGCATCCTCAAGCGCATTACCATTCGACATGGCCACATCAGCGGCTGCCACATAAGTACCACTGAACGGATTGGGATCTTTCAATAACTCAAAAACTATTTTCTGAGCTTGACTCATGTTTTGTCGATAGACTTTCCAACCTCCTTCAGAGACCGTATTGGCATATCCGTTGCCGCGCGCATCCCAAGCGACTGCGTGCAGCAGTCCCACAAGCAACAGCCCAGCGGACTGTGACTTGGGGAATTTTCGACGCAGATAATTTGCCAAGTCGAGCGTACGCTGTAAACGATCGCCACCCAGGTGTTTTTTAAACGCGAATGCGGCCGCGATCAACCCATCGTGAAACTGTTCGGCAAGCTCACCGGAAAACTTGCCGCGTTCGAGACTCTCAGACTGGTTCAAGTAGTGCGACACCGCTTCTATCTGCCCGATATCAAAGGCTTCCAACAGTTCTTGTGCAAGACTAACCAAAGCATTTTTAGGTTGTTCAGGTACTACCGCAGGTCGGCTCGACAGAACCCATTGACCCTTGCGCTTGTGAAGTAACTTAGAACCGCTCGCGGCGGTGACTGATTCCTTGTCTAGTTGCCCTTCAATGAACTGATAAGCGAAACGCCAACGATCACCTTGCATCGTGGTGTAGACCACAAAGTTCCAGTCTTCCTTTCCATAAAATGGTTCTGGAGGTCGGCCGATAGTTTGTAGGACTGGAATTCCGTCAAGTTCGACGAATTGAAATTGACGAGCTATGATCGGCAAGGTCCATTGTCCGGGTCGGCGGCCTTCCTCGTCAACTTGGGCTTGCAGTTGCAAGCTTGCTTCGCCTCCGTATAAGGCCAAGTGGCGATTCACTGCAGCGACCGATAGCGACAAGTTGGTTCCAATTGTGCTAACTGTCGACTTGGGGTCGTCGGCAGTGGGAAACAGATGCATCAATCGCATCGTTTCGGTCGACGTCAGACTCGCACTGCCATCGCGGCTGGACCAGACGCGAATCGGCGGTTTTTCCGGTACGCTCGCTACTGGCAGCAGTTGAGTGAGTTGACTGTCATCAAGTCTGTATCTTTCGAGCGAACCGTCTTGCCGTTTGATCAGCAGCACTTCACAGTCGTCCGACTGATCTGCGGCGATGATCGGTGATGATTGTTCGCGAAGCAGCGTGTCTGCTTTGCCGCCGGTCTGTCGCACTTTCAATTGTCCGTCAGCGACCCACCAGACGCGGTCGCTGCCTGAATACAACCAAGGCCCGCTTTCAAGGTTGGCCGGTGGTTTCTCTGCAATAAGCTGCCGCTGACCGTCGGTTAAATCGGTAAGCCACCATTGACCCGCCTTATCGCGTTCGACGATCGTGATTGCATCGCGATCGACAGCCAGCGGTACGCTCGATGCTGACAGCGCCACAGGTTGGCTTTGCCAAGTGGCATGTTGCCAAGGCGAAAGACCCTTTAGGCGTTGTTTAAGGTCATTGCGCAAAGGCGGCATCTGACGAATCACTTGATCAGCGGCTGGGCCCTTGGCCAATTGGTCGTCGATTGAACGATCGTCAGGTAACTGCGAATTTTGTCGCAATATTCGCGCTTTGGCCATCTGCCGCTCGCGCAACGTCAGTGAACTCATAGCCAGTGGAAGAAATTCTCCATCGGGCCGTTTGATCACAAATCGATCGTCCGCTAGCAGTCGCGTAAATACGCCTGGGCCAATCAGACCGTCTCCCCCTATCCACAATCGCGGCAGGCTATCCAAGTCTTCGGACAGTGAAGACTTGTTGGAGGGTTGCTTCTGCGCGAGTTCTGCAAGCTGCTTTGCACCCGCCGCATCGAGATTTGCTTTAGCGAGCAGGAATTCTACCCCATTGTAATCCTTCAACAGGACATCGTCTCCCGCATCGGCCACATAGCGGGCATGCAACTCCTCCTCCGAGTCTCGCAAAGTCCACAGCGGCATATCGGCGAGTGCAACTCGTTTGCGTTCAGTAGCAGTTTTCAAAATAGCCACCAGCGGAAGAGCGTAGCGCTGCAAAGCCCTCTCATCAACGAAACGCACCTTTTCAACTTGGCCGTCCAGTTGTTGAAGCACAACTTCATCATCATCAATAGACTTAATAGCGACAGGTTTCGAGTACAGCAATTTTTGAGTGCTCGGATGAAGGGCTATTTGATAGAACTGCCAATCAACAGTCCGTTCAAGAATGCGAGACCAATCTTGTTGTATCAAACGTGGCATCATCGCTTCCGCACGGCGTCGGGCTGTTGCATCCAGAGCCTCCGGTTGTACGAGGAAATGCTTGATCGCCGCTTTGACTTCGTCTTGAAAAACAAAGTCCCCTTCGAATTCGCCGACCAAAGCGCCCATGAAATTCGAGTTATCATTCAAGACCCATGGCTCACGCTTTAGCTCGATCGGTCGCTCAGCCAACTTCGGCAATGCTTCGTCGACTTTAGACCGATCTGCGATGATCTTACTTGCCAACTCAGCCGGCTCTTTCTCAAGCGGGCTGTACTTGCGATAGAGCTCAACAGATCTGCGAGCATCGACCAACGCATCGATATGAACTCGAGGTAGGATCGCCTCTACCCCGGCTGGTGTTTTTAAGATTGGAACGCTTCCTTTGACAACGCCATCTACGTCGCGGAAGCCATGCAATTCCAGCAGACGAGGCGTGTGGTCGAGCAAGACAAGCTGGTTGCGAAACAAATCTTTCATCTCAACATCTCGCAGCCAGACTCCCTTATCGTTGCGAGTCGCAATAGCCAGTACGTCTTGATCGAGCTCATTAAATCGTGAGGCCGGCAAGTATACAGGTTCCTGCAGCAACAGAAATACGAATCCTTCTTCCATTGCACCCAGTAGTACCAAGTCAGAACCGCGCTGCGCACCTTTCAACGTCCAATTGCGACGTTGGTGAGCGGAATCCGCCAAGCTCAGTAGGGCTTTGCGATGGATGACCTTATCATCTGTTTCACCGGTCAGGCACAAGACCTCCTTTTCGTACTCGTAGTGGTCTCTGCAATTGAGCATATACAAAGGTCGACGAGTACTCATGCCGGGAGGCAAGGATTGGAAACAGCCAGGGTCAGCGGTAGTGGGCGGCAGGGAGAAGATGACATCTGATCTCGCGTGTCTGGCCGTTGGTAACGCGGCAATTTCTTCAACCGATAATTGTTGGTTCCATTCCGGGTGCTCTTTCAAGACCTCGGACATTTGTTGGCTTAGCTTGCCATCAAAGAGATATCTCGGCAAGCGAAAACGCGCTCCCTCTGCCAGTGGCGACGGTTTGCTAGTTTGACTCGGAATACTTTCCATCAACAAACTATCAACGGTCTCGCCGATCAAACGTGCAGAGAGACTAAATGGCAGACCGCGCTCAAAATGCAAGTTCCTTCCCGCGCCGGCCTGCTTGTAGTCGCTCATCAATTGGCTTCGTTGCGGTTCAGCGATGGCCTGCGCGTCGACGGCTAGCAGAAACCGTGGCTTGGCAAACACCTTGCCGTTTTCAATAGCCACGATGTTAGTGAAATTCGCTGCGGACTCAGGCGAGAGACCTTCCCAACGATCGATCTTGGGAGCCAGTGTTGGCAAAAAATCGAAGCGAGCCTTTGCACCAGGGGTCGGTATGCCACGCTGTAACTCCGCTCGGTCGTTATCCTGAAACAGTTCGAGAGGCACTTGAACCGACCGAGGTTTATCGTCCTTGGCATTGGGTTGCACAACGCTTACCCAGCCATCGAATTTGTCATCGTCGACAAAACCACTTAGTTGCACGCCATTTTTCAAAGTCCATTGGCGATTATCGCTCAACCGCGCAGTCGCAGGAAATCGCGCGACGCGCAGTATTTGCGGTGCTTTGCGAGCCTCCTCCTGTGCCGCACTTTGTTCGTCTGAATAGATGCCAGCATAGCAACCGATTTGCACTGCAAACAACGCGAAACGAGCAATGGAGCTACGAGCGTCAGTTCGGAAAACATGTACTATAGGCAAGCAAAGCATCGGTTGAGTAACTACCGTGGTGGAAGCATATTGCGCAGTGAGCAAAAAACGTGGGAATAACAGCGTAAAACGAAGATTGACGTAAGCGATCCAATCATTTTTTATTCCGAAACAAGTCTCTTAGACGCGACGCGATGACTGGGGTTCCCTGTAATGTGGGTGCTTAAGGGCGTCACAATGAAATTTAGATGGTGCCTCGTAAAGGGTAAGAGCTGACGCACCGATTCAGAGTAGTCGTGACGAGTTTTCCAAACTTGACTGGGAGAGGAATTATCGACGGAGACCTTACCGCGCTCCAGTATCTCAGGAGGAGCACCTTCAATTTGATACAACAAAGAAAGGGTAGCCGGAACGAAAATCTTGCTTCCTTACTTCATGTTTGTTCACTTGTACTTTCGGAACCAGACAGCGTGTTCGAGTTCATTGCATCGGTTGGGGTGACCGGTGCGTCAAAAACGTAGCAATCCGTGGTCGGAAACGACGAGGAAATTACCTGGCATCACTTGATTCTCACAGGAATTATCTGACTTTGTGTACCCGTTCACGTGACCGCTGGAAACGCCACCGGATACTCAAACTCAAGTTAGAAGTACGCAGGTGCAAAAAGCCAGACGGTCGGGCTTTCGTGTTTTCGATGCGGCCACTTGACGGACATTCTAAAGCTTCGGTTGATCCCAAGGTGATCTCCTGGGATATTCTTTGGCCTAGCATCACGTGCGAGCTTCAGAGCCCTCGGGGCGTCATCAGCAGATTTTTGCATTGTATTCTCATAACCTTTTTGCCAGTCCCACATGTCACTTGAGACAACGTTGCCGTGGCGGTTAACTACGGCAAGGCTTGCCTAAGCTCATAGATCGCCTGCCGGAGTTGGATCTGGGTAGTTCAACCTCGAGCTGAGCTTGAATAGATTCCCCAAAAATGCTTTGGCCGCTTAGTGGCGCAACCGATTGGCTAGTACCACCACAAGGAAGCCGATTGTGAACACGCCTAGTGCTCCTTCGGTCAGCGCTAAGAATCGCATGTGTGGAGCTGGGATGAAATCCCCGTATCCGACCGTGCCAAAGGTGATGCCACTGAAATATATGCACTCCCACAGCTCAGCAGGTCTCAATGTACTACCGCTCGCCACTACCCCGCGCGTCGCCCAAAATACTAGGCCGAATATCGTCACTACTGTAACTGCGCTGCCTATAACTCGGAGCGGCCGATAGCCGAAACCTGCTGCCGCCCAATAGAGGAAAATTTCCAAACGCACCATCGGGGAAAGTCCGAGTTGGCGTCCACGGCGTAACTTAAGTCGCATCAGGCGGTATGAGAGGCGACGGGCCTCGTCGTAAAGGCCACACTGCTCATATGCGGCAACGGCTCGGCGGTACATGCGGAATGCGCGTTCCAAATCTTCCGGCGGCTTAGGGCTTACAAGAAAGTCCCCTACGCGCTCACTGGAAACCGCAGCCAAATACCATTCGCGAGTCGCCTCCGCCAAGTTGGCAGCTTTTAAATATTGCCGTACAGCTCGTTTTTCGTCACCATCCGCTGCAGCATGCGTTGCCTGTTCAAAAGCTTCTTGCGCCCGGAGCGACTCTTCGTGGTGAGGGTCATTCTGAGATTGGTAAGCCAATTCGTTGGTACAATCTTCTACTAGAGGCGCAAAATCGGCCTCCACATGAGTTGGAAGTTCTTGGGACTCTTCCAAGGCAGACGGAATTGGCGATTCTAACGAATTCGAGTGCTTTTCCATGATCAGGCACCTTTAGTGCAACTTTCAACTTTGATGTCACTAGGTCATTGTGAACAACCACCGTATTCGCAGGACAGCTAAACTATTAAACCAATCACAAAGCCGCCCTCGCCACTTTACAGGGTGACTAAGCAGACACTTCTCGGCTCTCTCAACTTCAGCGCACACACAGAAACGAAAGGCCACATCATGTCAATCTTGAACTTCGTTTGTTCACCGCAAGATAAAGTCCGAGGACCACCAGCGCACCGACGGTTGACATGATGAGACCAGACGGCTGGAAGTTCGGATCACGAGGATCCGTTCCAAATATGGCAGACGAAATAAAGCCACCAACAACCGAGCCAATCAAGCCGAGCACAATCGTTACAATCCATCCCATTGGCTGATCACCAGGCATCATGAGTCTCGCAAGTAATCCTGCCACTAGCCCAATCACAATCCACCAAATAAAGCCCAACATTTGACATAACTCATTAAAAGGGTCGTGGAAGTAAACAATCAACTGCGATTCTGAGAGCTGAAGAACTTTTTTTAGTTATGTTTACGCGCATACTCGATTAGTAGCAACGTTTCGGCTCCCCGTATGCAAACGATATGCCAACGCTGCTATATTCTGAACATGTAATTCTGGGGTCCGGTGAGACCTTGAACGATCACCTTTCTGATCTGCACTGCATTGCCTTTTTGATCTGCACTGTGCGGCCTCAACTTGTGGTGATCGAGCGTCGGCAGGGCCACCTTCGACACACTTAGGCAGTTGAGTTCAGACCCGAGCATTGCGTCGCCCATTGGGTAACCGAACCCAGGTTCTCCTGAAGTTGCTGGCACAGTTGTAGCCAAGGACTAAAGCTAACTCGTCAACCTTTGTGCACAAGCCAGACTCCGTGCGAAAAACAGTGCACCAGAGAATTTGGAGCGGCATCGTTCCATACCAGGATGTGAGCCTACGCTCAGTCGACCGCGTCAGCATCATCTGCATCAACTGTTACCTGCATGAACGTGGAATCTTTGGCACGAACCGAGCAGCGTATTCAAGACCTTCTCTGTTGTTTGCCTACACACCAGTCGCTTTAATAAAAGATATCCTTGGACAAGAAATTGATTTTACGCGAGAAGTGTAGTCTGAAGCTGACAAATCGTTATTTCGCATCCTTATCCGCTTTGTCAGCCGTATCCTTTTTGTCTCTTCCCTCCGCCCGCTTATCGTTTGGCTTCTTTTTCTTTGAGGCCGTTCGCAAATCGTCCCGAGCACGTGCGGATGACGATCCAGTGTCGTGCGTGTCCTGCTGGCTACGCTGATCGGACATAGTCAAGTCTCCAATTGTGTAAACGTCGAAAAGAAAGGTGCGCAACTGCTCGTCATATAGTGCAATCCACGTGCCGCGATTAATTGGGCCATCATTTGTTCTAAAGAAAACATGTTACTGCACGATGACAGACTCGAGTGAATCTCTGTGATTAGCTTGTGACCATTCTCAAGCGACTTAGAATTCACGATGCGGTACTGTCGAGCGACAAGCTTGGCTATTTCTTCTTTCACAAGGCTATGAGCGCCTATGTTGAGATAATTTCATTTGACGGACTGGTAAATCGAGCCAAGGAACGCAATCGAGCTTTTTTAGACAAGCTAGGCTTGCCGACTAGCTGACTCAATAATGCAGAAAATTCTCGTTGCCAGATGCGATGAGTTTATTGACGTTCGACGAGGCGCGAGGCGGCTCCTGCCCCCTTTGTAAGCCTACAAGCCCGTAGACCAACGTTCTCCGTTTGAGGTGACCGGCGCGAGTTGCGGGTAGGTGAGAGATCCGAAACTCGACGCGATTTCGACGTTGTAAGGCACATGTGGGCAAAGTGTAGATAAAGATTCGCACTTGCAGCGATGGCCTACATTCTTCGAGCTGGAATGGGAGCATCGGCTTTTCGCGAGGGCGAAGAGCGTTCGAAATACATTCTTCGAGCGTCGGGGCTCCTTTCCAGGAGACACTTCAGCCTTCGGGCAGCGTTTTACGCAGAATTCAAATTGCTTTTCCAGCTTTGCGAATCTTGTGATCTGTCCTGCACGTTTTGCACTTTCCCATGGAGAGCAGCATAACTAAGTACCCCGCTGGAATGGCGACCAGTGTGAGCGTGCCACAAGAGCATAGTGAAATGACAAAAATGGTTAGACCTATTGCATAATATTTATCTTGACGCGACTTGCAGCTTTCACAGCTGACTGGCGGATCGAGGAGCTTCTCTTCAGTCTTGTTAATCATGACTCAAATCATATCACCATATGACGTGGGAAGTATCCAAGTGGGAGCGCGCTAGGATGTACAAGCCTTAAGACGAACGCTCAGCCCACCAGTATAGCGATTGTAGATAGCGGGTTATCGGTGAACGTAGATGTCGACAGTTGTCTCTCAGTCGTGACCGGCGCGCCAGTCACTACTGAAGTTTCATCGACGCTGCAAAAGACGGACAGCCTACCACAACCGAGCCGTGGCCACCCAAGAGGACATCGACTAACTGATGCTATTTGAGAGTGCGCTCAACACAGTACGGGAAGTTCAAATTTGAATAAACCGAATATCAGACAAGCAGGTTGAGGCAGTTAGTACAAACTGGGTCGATTTCTACTAACCGCTCACTCGCACCGGTGGGAAAGCCGAGGCAAGATTTCAAGTGAGTCCGCTCCGGTCTGGGTGACCGGTGCGAGTTAGAAAGGTCAAAACATCGTTCTTGCCGGGCCTTTTATACGAGTCTGCTGCTACGCTGCAATAGGATCTTATGGAATGCTCAGCGGCTTAGTTGCAGGGAACTCTCCTGGCAGGCAAGCATCGCAAATCTCTCCGTCGGAGATATACTTCAAGTCCTTGAACTTGTCATCGCGTAGGATCACTGGACGCAAGAATATGAACAGAGAAGTTTGATTCCGACTGTTCGAAGTAGTTCCAGTTAGGTCCCGAACGACTGGTATCTTTTCTAGCCATGGGATGCCACGATACTGAGTCGTATCGTTCTTGCTCGTCAGTCCACCAACGATCACTGTATAACCATCCGGCACCGTCACTCGACTTCGGACTTCGTTTGTCTGGCGGGGAGGCGGAATTCCAGACGCACCATCGCCAGTAAACGAGTTCAACGTAACCGTGTAATCAAGCTGCAAGTAATTGTCGTCGCTGATCGTCGGCGTAACGGTGATCGTGGTACCGGCTTTTGCAAACCCTGCGAAACTGGTAGTAGAGACCGTTTGTGAAGCATTAACGCTTGTAAAGGGAACTTCAAGAACGCTTGTCAATTCTCCTTCGGCATTATCATTAACCAGAATTCTTGGCGATGACTGAACTCGGGCTCGGCGATGCGTCGAAAGGGCTCGCACCACAACGTCAGCGGTCGTTGGATCAACCAAAGTGCCATTAAAACCAACGCCGGGCGTGATCGTAAGCGCACCGGTAGACGGTGACACTTGGCTGAAGCCGTAGGAGGTAAAAGCAAAGTTCTTCTTGCTACCGGTCCGATCGCCACCCGATACTTCAACGCCCAATGTAAAGTTGTCTGAGGTGTCGATGATGACTACCTTAGCCTCGACTAACACTTGTGGTCGACGTTTGTCCAGTTGCTCGATAAGGCTTGCGTAAATTCGTTGCACTTCAGGTTTGGCGACTACAATAATCGAATTCGTGTGTACGTCGACCGTAACCTGAGCATCGCCAATCAGCTCCGATGAGAAGTTCGTGGATATGGGCGCTTCGTCGGCATTTGTCCTCTCGTTGGCCTGACGCTCAAGTTGCTGAAGCATGCCATTAGCAGTTACAGCGTTTGGAATTGCAGGAACGACCGCTCCATTGGGAAGGATCGGATTTTGAATCACTTGCCCCATAGGGCCAATCGTCGATACAGGCGGATAACTTAGTCCCAAACCAGCATTGTTCGCAGGGGAGCGATCAGGCAACGATTTCCGAACTGGGCGGATCTTCCCGCTAAAGATACTTTGGATTGTCTCCAGCAACTCTTGCGCGGGAACGTTCTTAATACTGTAAAAAACGGATTGGACTCTGGTCAGCGGGTGCTTGCCGCGTATCAAATTGACGCTGAATCTGTTGCGCCAAGGCCAAAACTTCCTGCGTCGAATCGATAATTAACGCCGTGCCTTCGATCCGGGATTCAAAAGGTGGCCGAACCGCTCGTCCTTCGAGTATGCTTCGAATCAGTTCATTGAATCTTTCCGGCGAAACGTACTGCAAATTAAAGGTCGCCGTTTTTGTTTCGAGTTTCTGGTCCAGCATACGGAGTAGTTCTTCCGCTTGGGCAATGTCAACCACGTTTCCAATGAGAATCAGTTGATTCGTGCGAGCTTCTACCGACACTTCGATGCCGCTTGATTCACCCTCTTTCTTGCCAAGCGCTTTTAATCGCGAGTCGAGCAATCCGCGAAGACTTGCGGCTAATTCTTCTGCCTTTACATGCTTAACGGCAACGAACTTAACATCGACAAGTGGTTTGCCTGTATCGAGCAACTCAATCAACTGAGCGACTCTTCGAACGTTATCGACAAGATCGGTGACGATTAGTATCCGTTGATTGTCCACCGCTACGATACTTGCACCGTTCTTTGACATCGTGGGCTGAACCAATTCAGCAATTTTAGTGGGAACAGAGCTCTTGAGCGTGAACACACGTGTCACCGCCTCGGCAGAACCGAGCAACGCCAGGTCTGTCTTATCATCTGTTGGACGTGCAACTTCAGGAATGCGTTCGATCGGAACAATTCGCTTCCAGCCTGCAATTCCGGCATCCGCAATGACCAATCCTTCAGTTCGAAGCACGCTTTGCAAGACCGCTGGCAGCGAACTGACTGGAATAGGGTCAGGGACAATAATGTTCACTTTTTTCTGAACAAGCGTCTGATCATACATGAATCGAACCCCAGTCCGCTGCGCGACGTATTCGACCAGCGAACGCAATTCAATTTCACCGTTGGCGTCCAACTTGACCGTTTCCTCTAGCGGAGCAGGCTGTGCCGCCGGTGGCTGACCGAGGCATAGCGCTGCAAGTGAACAGAAAACGATGGCCGCTGTCGCAAGCGCAAGTCTCAGGCACGTTGTTGAGATCATAGATGTCACTGGCTGGGTCGCTTGGTTGGCGGTTGCTGAGTAGGACTCTCGGTGAAGCTCGCTGGCTGAACTGATGACATTTGCGGAAAAGATAACCAGTTCACCGATGGAACATCGTCCAACGCACTGGCAGGCAATCTGCGGCTTGGCAATAAGTTGGAACTGAGATCGGGCGGCGGTGCCAATAGGATCTTTAATGGTTCGCCATCTGCCGCTTCCTCGGTGTCTGTCGGCGGGGGAACAATAGCCTCGGACTGAATTTTCGGCGTCGGCAGCTCCTCAACGCCAAATTGCGGTGACGAAAAACGATCACTTCTATCCGCTTGTCCTGAAGGTGGATATGCGACGGTGCTTCCGCCGACTAAGGCATACTTCGTTGCTAAAAGATCCCTTGCCCAGCAAACCCATTCGGGGCTCACGTTGCTCATCACCACTTGATTAAGCAGATCATTAATACGAACCGGGTCTTCATCCAGCTTGACATGGATACGCGCCAAGCTCGCAATCGCCTGCGCATTTTGCGGATCGCTTTCCACTACAGTCTGGTAATGCGACTCCGCTTGTCGCAAGCGATTAGCGGTCTCGTACACCAAGCCGAGATTCAGTTCAACTTCGGGGCGATCCGGCATTAGATTGCGAGCAAACTCGAACTCCCATGCCGCAAGATACAACTGCTTGCGGGCGAGATATACTTGTCCCAAGTTGTTGTGTGCCGAACCATAATTCACATCGATCTTGAGAGCCTCTCCGAACAGTTTTTCGGCCTTATCTAAGTCGTTTTCTGCAATCGCCAGCTTGCCTCGCTCGTTCAGCTTCTGTGCCTTAGCGCTTACGACACTGCTTTGGTCAGGTACCGTCAAGTAGTTATTGACAACTGACTTTGGCAAGCGAGAACAACCGCAGATTAACAAGCCACTCAAACACAGGCCAAGTGCGCGGACGATGACCCAAGACCGTTGCCAATTTGCGACAATCCAATGAATGAGTCGTAAGGAAGAAGAGCCGTTCACAGGTTCCCGTCCATGGGAAACATTACTCCGTGCCGTGTCACAAGTCGCTTGTGGGGTTTTTCGCGGCAAAAAGGACGCGTGTCAATACCAGCTCCGCCGTCCAAACGTCATGTTTCACCTGCTCGCTTCGCGGTTGAGCACGAAGGTGAACGGAAACGGGTGCATATCCTGCTACCGGATCGCTGCAGTTAACTAAAAAAGAAATCAGAGTTTCAGCATTTACATCTTTGAAACGGATAAAAACATCATCTCGCTGATAGCTACTATTGTCCAGTTTCTGCAGCGGGATGCGTTCAATCTCCGTAATCTGCGTTTCCTTGATCGACGCATTGCGAGCATAGCCGATCAACGCCTTCGTACTTTCCCCTTTGGATTTTTCTTGAACTTGAGCACGATCTTCCATTTTCCGTAATGAAAGGATAGCTGTTCTCAGTAAATCCAGCCTAGCCAAATTTGTGGCCGCATCGCCGGCGGCTGCGTGTGCTTCGAGAAGCCGCAGGACACCACTAACGCAGGCAATAACAGCCAGCGTCCAACCAATAACGGAAATCAAGGTTTTTCGATTATTCACTGGTCCCCTTCCTCACAAGCGGTTCCCAAGGAATCTGATCCAGTTGCAGACTCACACCCTTGCCAGACTGAGACGATGAAATTGGGGGAACTTTAAAACCTTTCCTCAGCAGACTTTCTCGCAAAACATCCAGGTCCTCGTAGCTCCGCGCGCTGCCATCCAATTTACGAATAAGCTTTGGCGTGAAGTGCAGCATGTCCACGCGAAAACGAATATCCGTGGGTGCAGCTTCCCAAAACGCTTGCATGACCGGCAGCACATTTCCAACGTTTGGAACGCCGGTTCCTTCCGTGCCCTTAGTCGCCGACAGTCGGCGATGCTCACTTTCGATTCGGCTAAGAATCCCAACAGGAATGACTTGGTTCGGAAAGACCTCTCTAAAAACGGACTCTTGTTTTACAACTAACTCTGCCGCACGTAATTGATACTTATAGGCACGCCAGTAAAATCCAGCAGCCATCAAACCAAGTAAGATGATCGCCGCACCGGTTCCTAAGGCTAGGTACCTTCGCACGGGACCTAGCGGATCAACCATTCTCAGTGGACCATTCCGCAGGTTAACCAGAGGAAGTTCCATTCCCTCCAGAACCTTAATTGCCTGCAAACGAATACTGGCTTCAGTTGTGCCACGACACTGAACACTGGGTATCGTTGCATGAACCCACTCGAGTAACTCGTCGCTCGCATCACAAACTACATTTGTCTCTGATGCTTCACCCTCAGCAACCATCGAACTGAGTGACTCAATTACAACCTTTCGCGAATAATTAACCCACCGCCACTCTCGCAGTTTGCCATTTTCAAACCGCAACAGATCAACGTTTTCACCAAGTGATACTGCGAAGAGTTGGTGATCGACCCGCGGATTCACATATGGCTGAACCGCCAAGAATGCCAACGGAGTTACCGCAAGCAAATGCTTCGTAATGACTTCCTCAGCTCTGAAAATCTGGGCTATGTGCGCACCGTCGGTCAGCACAACTAGCCCGTCTTGGCCTGTGCACAATTCAGAACTCATCGATTCCGCATCCAACGGAATTTCACTTTCCAGCTGATAATGCAAACTCGCTACGGCTGTCTTGACTCGAGACGTAAAGGGCAACGAAAAGCACTGCTTGCTTGGCAAGCCAATCAGAGCTTGATCTTCAGACTTCGCAAATAGCCTCGCACCGCCCTCTAGACCGCGAACCACGAGCGAGTTCGCTTCAACAACATTGAGCTTATCAGAGGGTGGCGATCTCATTTCAACTCTTGCTTAGCCATTGTTACTGTTTGTTCTCGCTCTCCCACGCGTAAAACAACCGAGCCTACCTTGATCGAAACCAGCTCCGGTTCGCCTGGCAACTCTAAGAGTTTTTCACCCACACCCACTAATCGTAGTGGCTTACCAGCGGCTCGTAACCAAGCTTTCGATGAACTGGCAGTCGATTCAACAGCCGTCCCGAGCAGCGTGACATCCAGAGTAGGAGCGGCCACTACTGGAATCTTGGGTTCGGGTACCTTGACGGGCGTTGGAGCAAGATCCTCGACCGAGTCTTGAAAGCGCTTAGCCAAGGATTTTCTAAAATCTTCGACTCGCGGAATTACATGTAGTGGTTCTTTATCCACTGGTCGGACTGCGGCAAGTGGAATCGTATCCTTGGCATTCACGTCTAACGGAATCAGTATGAGCAAGCATCCAACGAACACACCCAAGACAACGAGGATGCACGCCGCGAAATGGATCAATATTCTCAGCCTATGATAGGCCACGGAGTCCCTCTCTTAATCATCAAGTCCAAAATGCAGGTCACCGCGATCCACTACAAAACGCTTGCCACGAATACGCGAATTTTTTGAGGCCCTAGTCTCAGTGACTTTGATACAAAGTGAATAACAACTACTCTCATTCGAAAACCAGCGACTGGCAATGGCTTGATCTTCCTGACGTAATCCTAGTCTGCCTTCCAACTTCTCCCAAGGCATGGGTGGGTAGTTTTCTAGCACCTTCGTTAACTCGCTTGGAGGAAAATGGCCAAACGCGGCCCGCCATGCAACGTTGAGTGTCTCTCGTTCAGCTCGGTAGATATTCAATCGTCCGTTGCCCCACAAGGTCATTCGCGAGGCAACTTGTTCAGCGCCCTCTGAGCCGCTTTCCACTTCAAAAACGTCGCTCCAGCACCATGGACCGGTCGTTTCAAAAGTTCGCTTCGGACGAACGCGGCCCGCTGGAGTCAGCCGGTCCATGTATTGCTTTACTTCCACTTCAGGTCGGCTAGCGATCAACGCAGGTACATTCAGTTTTGCGCTTTCATCTTCAAAACGCACTTGAAAATCGATATCGGCTAATCTTAATTCGCCGCGCAGTTCGCGAACATATTCGGCTGTCGTTCCAGCCTTCCCTTCAATCAAGTTTCTGCGTTGCTCCGCGGCTTGCAGTATCATTGGCCCGTTACTCAGCAGTGCTTGCCGAAGCGAGACAAGAGCCCATCGATTTCGCAAATTCTTTTCACAGTCAACCGCAGAGCGAATTCTCTCAAAGGAAACGCCTGCAAGTTGATAGAGCAACAAGCATGCAATCGCAAGCGTGAACACCACAATCAGCAGCACGAAACCCTGTTTGTGTTTAATTGAACTTCCCAAACGTCTCATCGGAGCACAAAATCCTTTACAAGAGTTGCCTCTTCCGTGTCCGTTTCCCAGAGCCACAGTCTCAGTCGCGACGGAATTGGCGTCGGCGCTTGGGACAAAGGTTGTGGCGTGTTCGTGCTATCGAGTCGTTCGATTAGCAATCGACGCGGTCCAACGGATACCAACTCCCCTTGACCGTCGCCTAAACGCACCAGTGCCGATTGCCCTTGCTTGATCCACGGCACACAATGGTAACCAATACGCTTTGTGATCACAGCATCACCACTAAACGTTGGGAAAACGCCTTCCAGCCAAATCCAGCCTCCCGATGAACTAATCGCCGAGGCATTGAGGAAATCATTGTAAAACAATTCCAGAATGCTAGATTTCAATGTCTCTTTGGATTCTCGTAAAGCGATGTTGAGCTGCTGGTTGACACTTCTCAGCACGCCAACAATGGCAGCTAGCAGCATGGCGCCCATCGTCAATGCAACTAGCAACTCGACAAGTGTGAAGCCAGTCGGTTTTGCTCTGCTTGTCCAGTGTTTAGTTGTTTGATTCATGGTTGTCCCCTCGCCGCGGAAGGACGAAGTACTTCCACCCAGCAATCCGCCGCTTTGTTTTTGTGTGCTGGACCAACAATCGCGGACACCCGCACAACCTCGTAACGACTATTTTCAAAGACCGTAACTTGCCGAACGCTTAATGACAATTTCACCCGGCCTTTACTTGCCACATCCACCTGATCATCCATAACGCACCCAGATTCTTTCGAAGCTCGGACGATATCCGATTGCGCAAATTGATTTCGTGACCACTGAATCAGAAAACCGTCGATGGCAGAAGCAGCGACAACTTTGCGATCAACAAGTTTCAACTGGCGCATGTGCATGCTTGAAGCATTGATGATCGCAACTAACAGGGTTCCGGCCAAAACCACTCCCGCAATCACTTCAATTAGTGTTAGCCCATCGCGTTTGCCATTGGACCAAGCTCGCTTCTGTCGTTTCCTCATCGTCGAAAACCTCTACGTTATCGGTTGAGCCGTTAAACACATACCACTTTTTACGCGCGCTCACAGAGCCCACCAAGATCGCATACGTTTCGCAGCCACCGTTGCGATAGTCGATTCTCTGCTGTTTTAAATCAAAAACTGCACCTCCAACGGCTAACTTGGTAATTCGAACTGACGCTGGAAGCACAAACTTCTGATCGACTCGACCATTTGCTTGGAACTCAATCTCTTGTCGATCTAAGTCAAAGCAAACCAAACTCGTCGTTTCGCGGCTCTCACGTCGCGCCTTCTGATGCAAATTCAAAAGTACCCGCACGCTCGCCCTAATGCGAGCATGCGACAACGTCCCGCTCAGGATAAGCATACTACCGGAAGCCAAAATCGAGATTATGCAAATGAATGCGATGGCTTCCACAAGCGAAAAAGCCTGCGCTCGCAGCCTTTTTTTTTCTTTGGTCATTGCAAGTCCGTTGGCAGCGAATTCTCTTCTTTTTGAAACCCTCAACAAGGATAATTTTATCATTGAAAAAAATTTATCCCCATAGTTGGTAAGCACTTGCGTCGCAAACGTACGGAAAAATATTTGACAGGAGGAAATTCGCCCTTATAACTCAAAAAACTCATCTTTGAAATGCTCCTATCGAGAGTAACCAATTTACATAATTACCTCACGTCTTGCGTTCGCCTAAGTGAATCTAATTAGCAATCGCTATCGATTCTCTTGATTGATAGTAATCGTCTTACTGTTGAATCGTCCTCTAAACGAGAAACTGCCATGAGTAATCAGCTCGTCCGTTATCGACGAAGGCTCTGGATATTGGCTACGTAAATGTCGATTTGAAAATGCGACTTACTGATGACACTATCTATGATGAGGATATGTATCAAAACAATGAACTGTGGCCATCGATCTACTTATTCGATCCGGCCAAGCTGGAAGAAATGAGGTTGGTTCGAATCTCTGCCAGCAAATGCCTGCCAGTGCACCGCTCTAAGGTACGTGACGCGTTGTTGTACGATGCCCAAATGCAACTTGTTACTGCAACCACGTTACCTGCCTGGGGTGGTGCAAAGTTCATTAAACTAACCATGCTCGATGGACAGGAATATCTTTTTGAAGTTGTCAAAGCAAATAGCGACCCAGATTCAAGACGACTCGATGGTCGCTTTATCCAGGCAAAAAACCAGCATGGCCTGACTGACACTGTTACCTACAAAACCTGGACTCAGCAACAGATCGACGAGTCACCCTCGCGCCTATTCCAGGTCAATCAAGTGGTTGATTCCTTCAGTCGAGCGATGACTTTCTCCTATCATGCCAATCAAATTGGCGGTCGCTGGTGCGTCAGCAACGTCCTACTGCCTGACGGTACACAAGTATCTTATAACTTCGCCGGCAACTATCTGGCGTCGGTCAATCACGCTGATGGTTCAATTTCGACAGTCGCCTACTCGACGCCTCCCAATTCACCGGGTGATATTGTACGCATGGACATTTTTGACCCAGTTGCAGAGAAAAATCATCGAAAAAAAGCAGTTCTACTGTCTGGAAGCGTGACCATGGTTGACGACACTGTCGTGCCAACATCGGTCAACCACGTTCGCGGACTCTACAATGGCGCGGGGGAAATAACCTACCTAAATTTCTTAAGCAATGTAGCCGGTTATGATCTCGTGCATGTGTATGAAGGAGGCGGTCGCATGAAACGGATCGTCAATTACATGAATCAGGCTGGCTATCTACTTGACGGTTGGTCGGTTGCGAATGCCTATGAAGTTACAGGAACGATCGAAAACGAATATGAAGAGAACGAAATCGATTTTTTCCGCACTGTCGCTCACCGCGATAACACCGGCGTTGAAACCGAATACAAATACGATGCCGAGGGTCGCAGGATTTACTCGATCTATTCCGACAATACGTTTGAGTCTTTTTGCTACGGCTCAAACATGAATGTTACGCGTTACCGAGACCGCGAAGGTAACGTCACTAAATCGGCCTACGACTCCAACGGCAACAAAACAAGCCAGCAAGTCGGACTTCGCGATGATCCATCGAACAGCGGAACTACATTTGATTCAAATGGAGTGCCCATATATGACCGCTGCGCGACCAACGACATTCAAACAAGTGCATACGCTTCGATGACTTGGCAGTATGGCGCCGTAGGCAGAATGACTGCAACCGTTGACGCTAACGGCAATCAAACCGATTTCGCCTACGATGGCTCCGGCAGGCTTGTCTCAATCACCGAACCATCGGATGTAACGGGTGGCACGCGGGCGGTAACTAGCTTTACCTACGATAACGCAGGTAGGAAGCTAACAGAAACTAATCCCTTGGGTAACGTGACCAGTTTTGTCTACAATTCCATTGGGAGATTAACCAAAACCACATACTCTGATGGTAGTTCTGAAGAGACGGTTTATGGGACAACTGGCAATGCGATCGGCCTGCCAGTCAAAAATATATATAGAGGCGGAGTGATCACTGAGCTACAGTACGACGCTGCAGAGCGGCTTGTTACGCGAGTTAACGCCTCAGCCATCATGGTTGGCAACACCGAAACTCCGACACCAACTTTATCGCTAACTGAATTATGGGTCTACTTAAATGGTACAAATGACCCCATTGAGCATTGCCAAGCAGGATCCACTCGCAAGTTCATTTACGACTACCGCGGGCGCTTAGTAAGAACCTCCGTTTCCCAACGAAACGGTGTCGAACTAGTTTCGCAGAATGCTTACGTCGACAATCGGCTTTTCACACAGCAGGATCCGTATGGTCGCAAGACTTTTTTTGCCTACGATGCAACAAATGGCCGAATGATTCGTTCAGTAAAGGGTACTGTTCCCAGCTACACTTTAGCGAACTTTGCCGCCGTACTGGCGGTGACCAGAAATCTTTCTGCAAATGCTCCGTTCTTAGTACAGGACTCGGTGTTTGACGAAGATGGTCGAGTTGAGAGCCTATTCGATCCCCGTGGCATTGAAACGCGCTTTGAATACGATTCGCGGGGCAGGCAAATCAATCAGCGGCAAGCCTTTGGAACGACACTCGAGGCCCGTACCGAAACACTCTACGATGCTCATGGCAATGTTACTGAAGCGCGGTCGCCACGTTACTTTGACTCTGCTGATACCAATGGCTACCAAAAAGCTAAAGAAACATGGACTTACACCGGTCGCAATCAACCCAAAACACATATCGAAGCGGCTGGAACGGCGGAAGCAGCCACCGAGTCATTTACGTATGATCTCAAAGGCCGTCAGGCAACGCATACCGATTTCGCAGGAAAGATTTGGGCAACGATCTTCGACTCTTGCTGTGACAAATCCGTAGCAAGCAAGAACCCGCTTGGCCACGGTTCGATCCGAAATGCGAATTCTCGGAAGCAGTTTGTCCACACCGCCACTATCAGCGACGTGGCCGATCATGTGGCCGACATGGCTAGCCCAATCAACGCCAAGACACTCAGCGAGTTGACAACTCGTTTCGATGGTCGTGGCAGGACGGTTGCAACTACCACTTGGCTGGTCCCGCTCGGTGCCGTTGATCCTGAGAACCCGCCGATCGCTGGTCTCAATGGAGTTTCAACGGCTGACGGTCTGACAACCCAATATCTTTACGATGACAATCTCACTGACGGTGTGGGACTCGATAGCACGACCGGCTTGTCATTCACCAAGATGGCTCTTTCAGGCTCCTCGAGCGTTAGCCTCACAACGGCGATCACAAAACTGGCGGCTGCTGAAACCAGCGGCGGCGCGGGAATAACTTTTTCAACGACCGCCCCAGGACGAGCATCTGTGGCAATCAACGCCCAGGATGAAGTCTCATTCTCAATTAGCGATGGAGCTGGCCGGACTGTGATGAGCGGCCAATTGGATAACTACACAGGCACCGCCAACAATCTGCTCACATGGTCGTGCCAATTACATGACACGGTGACAACCGTCGCCGGTTATGGCGACTGCCTGGAATCTCACGCGATCGATGCTCTTGGCAACGTGACCAAGTCACTCACGGATGGTGCCGGTCGAACGATTCAATCGATCGATCAATTGAGCAAGGTGACCAGCTTTACTTATGACGCTGGTGGCAATCAACTATCCGTTCGTGACCCTAACAACGTCGGGCAGGATGTGGTTTACGACGCGCTCGGCAGAGCAGGCTTAACAACCGATACCGCCGGAGCAACCACCAATAGCACCTATGACAAAGCTGGTAATCGCGTCGCCGCAATCGACGGCAAGACGCAGAGCACGACTTATGCCTTCGACGCGCGTGGGCGGCAGAAATCTCAAAAGGACCGCAACAACGGCACAACAGCTTTCGGGTACGTCGCTACCGGCCAGTTGCAATCGCTAACCGACGCTGAGTCGCAAACAACCACTTACACCTATGATGATGCCGGTGGAAAACTCACCGAGCAATATCCTGATCATTCCGGCGGAAGCTCTGGCCAAACGACTTACGGCATTGTCACTTTCACCAACGATGCCGCAGGTCGCGTGCTCCGCAAGCAGGATCAAAAAGGCGATACCTGTACCATGAATTATGACTTGGCCGGGCGTTTGACCAGCAAGAATTACCGCACGCTCGCCAATTCGCCGTCCGGCACGATCACTGACACCGATGCGTTTACTTATGATAAAGCGAGCAGAATGCTGACGGCAGTCAGCGGACGATATTCGAACACGGTCACATACACGTTCGATTCCGCCGGTAGAAAAAAGACCGAAGGATTGACGATCTCCGGGCAGACTTACACGACCACAACCGGTTATAATCCAAAGGGAGAGCTAACCAGCTACACCTATCCTGATGGAACTGCCGTGGGTCGAAGCTACACGGCGCGGGGAGAATTGTACCAACTCATCCATGCCGGGACGACGATCGATACGCGAGTTTACGATAACGGTGGTCGCATGACCAGTTCGACGTATAACAACGGTGTTTCTGACACGCGTTCATACAACGCGGACAATACCCTTACATCGGTCAGTTTTGCAGGTGCATCGATCGGCAATCTCACCTACGGCTGGGATGCAAACAAAAACAAGACCAGCGAAGCGATCGCTGGCACGATGTCGAACTATGGGTTTACTGTTCCAAGTGGCGGCTATGATAGTGAGGACCGCTTAGTTGGCTTCAATCGCACCAGTGGCCTGACGCAGTCATGGAGTCTCTCGGCGGTTGGAGACTGGAACAGTGTAACCACTAACGGCAGCACCGAGACCCGGACTCAT
>JANODD010000081.1:0-15378 GCA_031412515.1 Planctomycetia bacterium
TCCCACAATCCCGACCCGCGCGCCCGCGCAGAGTCGGGTAGATCACTTCGTTGCAATTACTTGTTCAGATCCCAATGATTCGTGCGATTTATATAACGATGCTTGCCGAACCTTGACTCAGTTGGTGTCTCCGTCCAGAGACCCCATCGGGTACGAATCAAAGGATTTGAATCTGTTTAGGTATGTCAATTCGCGCCCGCTCGTCGCGGTCGATCCATCAGGACTTGATTGGTATTTTGGAGATCCCGTGGATGAGGACGTCGATCCCGTTGGGGTCGGTTGTTTTATAATTTGGTACAGTATTAGTGATCGAGCACAGTGCCTTGCGAGTTGCAGTCATCGATACGATTGCTGTACAAAACGGGCAACATTGGCATGCACATTGTATAGGTACCGTTGTGTTCTGAAGAGGAGGTTGAAGTATGAAGGAATCAGAAACAGAGAGTTTTTGAAGTGCACTCAGTTGTACTTAGCCAGTTGCATGGTGGACAAAGGCTTCTGCGACAAATGGTGTAAGAAGTTCCGCGAATAAAGTAATGCATTTTTATCACAACATGAGCGATGATCCTGGCGATAGCTTCTGCGCTCGCAGGAGAAAAGTGCGTATGCAATACCTGAAGCGGCTGCTCTTCACATTCTCACTTTTAACTCTGAGAAGATATGTGCGATTTGAACGTCGCATTTTGAATCGTGACAATGAGAGGGATCGGAGATTATATATTTAATTTAGGTTCATGATTAAGGATTAATTTAATGAGTGGGTTCGGACCTTTTGAATTACTTGTAGTCGCGACTCTTTTCATATTCGGGATACTTGCGGTCATTGCATTACTGTGGATAATCTGGAAGAAAAAATAGAAACACACGCGGGGCTTAAGCTTTGTCAAACAGCTGATGACGCAACTTGAAAAACGTAGTGACTGAGTCAGCCCCTTCGGAAACGGAAAAATAGTTTCCACGCAGTTGGTTGTTATGGCATGCGATTGGCTAAGGGGTTTAATGGGCTATTTGAGGGTCAGTGATGACCATGAGCCTAGTTGAACATGCGATTGTGCTCGCGATGATGCACTTGAGTGCTGCCTGAATGTGGTCGAAAGATTGGTTTTCCATCGCAATTTGACCGATGATGCAAACAGCGATGCCGACGCTTGTAAAAGCATCTTTCTTTTCTGGAGGTAATTTGTTGGAGCTATGCAACATGGTTGAGCTCCGACGCAACTGGCATTCGTTGATTGAGAGGCGGTGGGATCCCGCTTGTGATGTCGCGTTTTTGCAACTCTTCAATGACTAAGGCTTCGAGCACTCCGCATTCAATAGAGGTGAGCCTTGCTCTACCGGTGAACAAATCGCGAATAGGTTGAGGCAATTGTTTGGGGCTGAGCCAAGCAATTCGCAATTGAAACAATAATTGGCTATAGCCAACCTCGGCCACTTCGGTGAAGAACGAGAGCATGCGAAACACAATGTTCTGCGAGAGACTCTGCATGGCCTTCGTCTCGGTGCCCTTCAAGCGACCGACTAACTCCAAGTCAGCTTGGCATACGCGACAATAGCAACCAGAACGATGGTCCTCCGGCTCTTCAAAATCATCGCTGCCTGGGTCCTGCTCTTCAGATACTGATGTGGTTGGAGTGGCTGCAGTGATCGCAGGTGTTGAGGTTGCTGCCTTAACGAGTTGCGCCTCTGCGATTAACTTACTGCAAAGAGCCAGACATGCTTCGCGACCGCGAGCTGTGAACAGACCTGCATATCGTAACCGCTTCGAGCCACGTGGCTGGATGTGCATCGCAAAGCGACGCACGAATTCTCCACGTTCCAATTTAAATGTTTTGACATCACCGGCCTTGTAGTCTTTGTAACGAATGGTTACATATTGTTCATCGTAGTCGATGATGCGAGCGTCGCTGATAACTATGCCCTGCACATAGCTGCTCAAGTAATTGATGATTCGCGGATGCGGGGCTTGTGATAGTGGGCCAACCGCCTGTTCGATCTGAGCTAGAACCCAGTCTGTTTCCGTCTCAACTTGCTTACCAGTAAAGCGCAAAACGCGTATGCCTTGCGAGTGCATAAAGCGATCACGGGCATCATCGTGAAGTCTCCCTTGCTCAGTGAACTGATCGCGTCCATCGATTTCGACGACCAGTTCTTCTTCAACGCAATAGAAGTCAGCCGTGTATATGCCGACTGGATGCTGCCTACGGAACTTCTTGTTGCACCGACGTCGACTGCGGAGCAGTTGCCAAAGCAGCGCTTCGTAAGTGTTCTGACACTGACGCAAGTGACGAGCGAACTGTTTCTGTTCCATTGGCTTCATTGCATTACTCCCAACTCGATTCAGTACTCAGGCTCCTCATCCCCCGGCCCCTTCTCCACGGAGTAACGAGGAGAAGGGGAGACACAAAATACGAGTGAAACTTTACTCAGATTGATACAAAGCGTTTGAGGCACTTTGCTTGATCCTTACAGTCACGCGTCTGTGTCAAATGGGTTCCGATTCCGAATGAGCACAGCAGGTTGCGCAATTGACGACTTAGCGGCGGGCGCCGCATTCCTATAGGTATCGCCGAAGTTGTTCACGTTGCCACGCATCCCAGCCAAAGATAAGCCGATTCACAGCCACTTAAGGCCACGGTTGCAAACGATATCGCAGTTGCCAATAGGCTCATCAGTGCTATCCTAGCGTCGACGATCGATGATCTGCCCTCGCAAACCCCGGCGGCTGTTGATTCAGTTTCACGATTATGTTCGCTTACGGAGCCAAGAGTTGTCGGCAGAAGGCCTGGAAAATGTTCGATGGGCCTGAGAAGATGAACTCAGTGATTGTTCGATCTGAGCTAAAACCCATTTCGGTCTCTAGTTTTGTCTGCGGAACAGCTTTCCGCATCGCTTTCGATTACGGTGCAGTTGCCAGTGGAACTCTTCGTAGGTTTTCAATTTCGAATCTGCATAGCGAACTGCGTTTTTTTGGCAACTCAGCTGCGGACGCCGCGTTAATGCGACCATTAATGATGACATACGCTACTGGCATTAGCGGAGAATAAAAAACGGACACTATGCTCGATGTCCGCTTTCTATTTTGGTTACGGCTGTTGCGACGTAAGGGTCTACTTGCCAAACTGTAGTGCTATCTGCCGTTGGCTACTTTCATTTCAGGTTGAAAGTATGGGTTGTCGATAACCATCGGCTTCACAACTACTGGCGAAGGAGCAACTGGGTTGGCCGGTGCCGGTTGGACTGATGGCACTTGCATCGGTGCGGGCGCTGGCATCGCCTCAGGCATCATTGGCATTACGTAGGGGTTGTTGACAGTCAATGCTCGTTCCACATGACGCGTTGGAGCGTAGCTAGGGGTTGGCTGAAGTTGTGAAGGCGCTGCAAATGGACTGTCTCCGTAGGGGCGTGTGTAGCGAGCACCGTAGTAAACCGGCGGATGCAATGCGAAGTAAGGAGGAGCCGGAACGTAGGGGTGGATACCGAAGTTGTAGTATCCATATCCACCATAACCAAAACCGCCACCGCCAAAACCACCACATTGGGCGGATGCTTGGCCGGCGCTTGAGACGAGGGCAATCGCACACAAAACGGCCGTCAAGTAGATCTTCATGTTGAGCCTTGCATTGGAGAACGAATTTGTCAGTATCCATTCGCGACTTTGCACGCAGTCCTTTAAACTCACGCTAATCGGTGCCCGCAGAACTTCAAGCATGTGAAGTCATCCCACACGATACTCCGCACAAAATTGTTGACAGAATCCGGTTGTAACAATTATTAACCTTACTGAAGACCTAAAAAGAGAAGCAAATCGGCTAGGATTCGTCCTTGCGGGGGTGGCGGCTGCGGCTGAACCGGCGCGAATTCTCGCCTTTCATGCGTGGCTCGAAAACGGTTATGCGGGCGAGATGCAGTATCTCGAAAAACGAGCTTCGGCGTACAGTCACCCGTCCCATGTGCTCGATGGCTGCCGATCGGTGTTGATGTTGGCGCTTCCCTATCGAACGGTTGAACCCTCGGTGACAGGACACGAAAGCGGAAAGGTCGCTCGATACGCACTTGGTGAGTTGGACTACCACGATGTGATTCACGAGCGACTGAAGCAACTTAAACGATGGCTGGAAGAGCGGTCACCCGGAGCATTAGTGCGTGGCGTCGTTGATACTGCGCCGTTGCTTGAACGCGAGTTTGCTGAGGCGGCCGGATTGGGCTGGGTAGGCAAAAATACATTGCTGCTCAATCGAGCTTGGGGAAGTTACTTTTTCCTCGCGGCCTTGCTGACCGATCTAACGCTTGACGTCGATCCGCCTCAAGATAAAGGCTACTGCGGCACTTGCACCGCTTGTTTGGATGCTTGTCCGACGGATGCCTTTGTTGAGCCCTACGTTTTAGATGCAACGCGTTGTTTGAGTTACTTGACGATCGAGCATCGTGGACCCATTGATGACAAGCTGGCCGAGCATTTTGATCAATGGATTTTTGGTTGCGATATCTGCCAAGAGGTCTGTCCCTGGAATCGCAAAGCAAAGTTCAGTGAGGAAACTGTTTTTCAGCCTTACGCGAAACTTGCAGACCTGAGCATCGAAGAGCTACTTCAGTTAAACGAATCCAGTTTTCGTGAGCGTTTCAGGCACACACCGATGTGGCGTACCAAGCGCCGCGGGATGATACGCAACGGCATGCTGATTGCGGTCAGCAAGCGACTGGTAAATTTGCTGCCGAACATTATAGCATTGCAGTCCGACGAGGAACCCGTGATTAGAGAAGTGGCTGTATGGGCTGCAAGTCGCCTGAGCGAGTAAAATTTTTTTTCATGGCGGATGTTGTCGGCGCAGTGGTCCGCGTCCAAGCAGACGCTTGCAGCGTCAGCCGCAGTCTCTGGCTACTTGTGAACTTCCTCGGTTGCTCCACGACATCGTATATCCTGAACAATTTGCTCGGCCAATTTGCTCGGCTTTGGGTCCAACGATGCAAAGCACACATGCCACTAAGAAGGACACTTCTCGCTGATCGCCACCATCCTAGGGTGGAGGGCGCTTCACTTAGAACAACGAAATAAGTGAACAACGAAATAAGTGTGGTTGCTACGGCTGATTAGTCACCGGCAATTGTGAGTTTTCTGACGGTTCGTAAGAAGCGAAGCTCGCAACCAAACGCGTGGCGGCGGGCAGTAGCGTTCATAGCGCGAACTTATCCGCAAAAGTCGTAACTTTACCGAGTAAGCTCGGTGGCGATCAGCGACGAGTGTCCTAAAGAGTTCTCGTTTGATATCGAGGATTAAAATCCTAGATTAAAACATTGCCGACACCTTGCGAAAGCTTTATCATGAGGTTCTCATCTGAAACCTTCTCAAATTGTCTAGCGCGGGTGCACAATGAATCTCGGATCAAATCAGGTACGAGCGACGGCTGGATTTACGCTCGTCGAGTTACTGACAGTGATCGGGATTATCTCGATTTTAGTAAGTCTATTATTACCGGCGGTGATGATGGCACGTGAGTCCGCGCGGCGCACCCAATGCCAGAACAACTTACGGCAAGTAGCATTGGCAACGCTGGCATTTGAATCGGATAGAAAGAGCTTTCCACCGATTGAAGACTCGATACCATGCGAGGCAGGGCACGTGGGAGAACCTCTCCATGCATGGTCGATATTCACCAGGCTTTTGAATTACCTTGAGAGTCAAGCTGCAGACGAACTTAAACGAAACCAATCTTGGCGGCAGGATGTCTTAGGCAATGGTCCATTTTCGCTGTTTCGTCCAGTAACTTATCGATGTCCCAATGTTGACGATTCGGTCACTAAATCAGTGGGAGGCGATTCCCATCAGAATATCTCTTATGCGGTTTGCTGGGGGATATGGGAGGAAGGTAATACGGGTCGTCCAAACGTCTATGCAGGATTGCATTCGCCCAACAGAAAACTCAAGGTCCAGGATTTTCGTGACGGACTCAGCTATACGATCGCCTACTCGGAAGTCATTCCAGGCTTGGACTACTTCGAGGCAAGGATTTGTTCCAAAGATCCTCTCCCCATCCCCGGCGATCTACCGTCGTTCGCACTCGGAAGTCCGACCAGAAATTCGAAGTTTCATCGACAAAAGTCGCATACATAGTGGGTCGATGCAAGGCCATCCCAAACTGGTTTCACAACCGTTGCGCCGCCCAACGCGATTGTAAAGGTACCTAAGTTTGGAATGGAAAACGGTAATTGGCTGAACGTCGAATGGTTAATCACAGCCCTTAAACCGTGTGATGTTGAACGATGCACTTGCCCGCCACTTGAACTCTGGTTCTCGCACTATGGAATCGTCTCCCGAAGTCTGCATTCCGGACTCGTTAATGCGACGATGGTGGGCGGCTCAGTACGAACGATTGACAGTGACATCGACCTCAAAGTCTGGCAAGCGCTGAGCACTCGCAACGGATCGGATTCAGTTGGGGACTATGATTGACTGCCAAATGGGGTCTGGTCATCAGTACAGCTTTCTTTCGTCAACTATTCCGGGCATGAAGTCGTCATCACTGACCTGTCTCGCGACTGGAGAATGTTGACTTAATAGCAATACACAAACGATCTCAGAAGCTAGCCGAAGTGGATGACCGGTTTTTCGGAGCGCGGGCGTCCTCTCCCGCTGAACCCGCTAGGTGACTAGCGGCGACAGCAAAGAATCCGTTTACCGTCTGCAAAGCGAGATTGTGAAACTCACTGCAAGTCGCCTAGTCCCGCGTGCGGACGAGGACGCCCGCGCTCCGAAAAACCGGTCAACTATTTTGCATACACCTTTGCGAATCATAGCAACTGCTGTTAAGTCAACACTCTCGACTGGCTATGGGTCAAATGATGCCCGGGGCGGTGAACGATAGAGAATTTCAGAGTTCGGGAAATCAATTTTTGACTCCGCCCAGTCTTCAGCCATCTGCGTCAAATTATTCAGATGCTCTTCAACCCACTTGCGATGCGTCTCAATCTGACTGCGATCTAAATCCGGCGGAATCTGAGTTCTTGGGCCGAGCACCGCGCGGCACCTACTAAACGGACGCGGGATCGCAAATTTGTCCCAGGCACGATTATTGCGCCAAGGCCGATCGTAACCGACACCCAGCGCGACCAGCGGAACTTGCAAACGGCTCGATAGATATACGGCCCCTTGAGCTAACTCACGGCGTGGGCCCCGGGGGCCATCCGGCGTGATTGCCAGGTTCATTCCCTTTCCACGATCGAGCAACTCTCGTAGAGCTCCCGCGCCACCGCGATTGGTTGAACCACGCACGGCCTCGAGTCCCGCAAAGCGTGCTACATGTGACAGAATTTCGGCATCTTGATGCTGGCTCAATAACATTGCCAATCGACAATGCGGCCGCAAGTAAATCGGGAATGGAATGTATTCGTGCCAAAAAACAAAGATCACTGGTCCGCTAAATAGTTCGTCGGCAGGGTCGGCTTCGCGTTCATAACGCATCATCCGGTAGCTCAGAGTTGACATCCAAGCGTTCAGAGACTTAACCATCGCAAAGCCGGCCGTACGCCATACCAAGCTTGGAACTCGCAACTTTCGAAGTGTTGTTCGCGAAATCAAAGTCGCTCTACTCATGCCTCATTCACAATATGAACTTACTCAGATCTTCGTCGCGACAGATCTCGGCCAACCGATCGTCTACATAACTTGCATCAATCGTAACTTGACGCGCACCGGCGTCCGTGGCGTCGAAGTTCAACTGCTCCAGCAGCTTCTCAAGTATCGTATACAACCGCCTGGCACCAATATTCTGCGTCGTTTGATTGATCTTAAACGCGTATTCAGCGATGCGATCGATAGCGTCAGCGGCAAACTCAAGCTGAATCTGCTCGGTACCAAGCAGAGCTTGATATTGTTTTGTCAGTGAATTTTTTGGTTCGGTAAGGATGCGTACAAAGTCGTCTTTCGTCAACGCATTGAGCTCAACGCGAATCGGAAATCGTCCTTGCAATTCGGGCATCAACTCGCTGGGTTTGCCGTGATGAAAAGCACCGGCTGCGATAAACAAAATATGATCTGTCTTGACATAGCCATGCTTGGTCTGAACGGTTGTCCCTTCAACAATCGGCAACATATCCCGCTGCACACCTTGACGCGAAACGTCGGCTGACTTGCCCTCGCTCGCGATCACTTTGTCAATTTCATCAATGAAAATAATGCCTAAATTCTCGCTGGCCTCGATCGCGCGGGCGCTGATTTTATCATCATCGATCAGCTTATCCGCCTCCTGCTCGGTTAACACTTTACGAGCCTGAGCGACGGTCATGGAGCGTCGTTTGTTGTTTTTGGGAATGAATTTTTCGAACATGCCTTGGAGGTCCAAGTCCATGTTCTCAAGCCCCACACCGCCAACCATGATCGGTGAACTTTTTTGCTCAATCGAAAACTCGACCGGTTTGTCTTCCATCAACCCGTCACGGAGCATTCCTCGCATTTTTTCACGAGTTCGTGAACGTCGCGCGGAGGATTCTTCATCGCTTTCCTCAGGTTCTTCTAAGTCCTCAGACTCAGACCGCGATGTCGGCAACAGTAGGTCTAGCAAACGATCCTCGGCTCGGCTGGCCGCTTCCTGACGTACACGTTCCTTTTCGCGAGCCCGAATCATGCTGATCGCGTTTTCGATCAGATCGCGGACCATGCTCTCGACATCGCGCCCATAGTAACCAACTTCGGTGTACTTAGTCGCTTCGACTTTGACAAACGGAGCGCCGGTCAACTTTGCCAACCGCCGGGCGATTTCTGTTTTGCCCACGCCCGTTGGACCAGCCATCAGGATATTCTTTGGGCTCACTTCAGCTTGCAGCTCTTCGGACAGTTGGCTGCGACGCCAGCGATTGCGAACCGCGATGGCGATAGCCCGTTTTGCGTCCGCTTGGCCGACGATATATCGATCCAACTCAGCCACAATTTGTCGCGGTGATAACTTGGCGATATCGAGAGTCTCGTTTGCCGCTGAAGAATTGCTCATCCGTTACTATCCAATTGCTCAACGATAATAGTTCCACCCGAGTAGATATCGAGCTCGCCCGCGATGGTCAGCCCATGTTGCACAATATCGCGAGCTTCAAGGTTGCTGTGCCGAACTAGCGCACGAGCCGCTGCGACTGCGTAGTTTCCACCAGACCCAATTCCGAGAATTCCATCGGAAGCTTGGATGACATCGCCAGTTCCACTGACCAGCAAACTATGGCGGCTGTCCACTGCGATCAACAAAGCCTCTAGACGCCGCAGGGCTCGATCACTGCGCCAATCTTTGGCCAGTTCCGTTGCCGCGCGTGGGAGGTTCGAAGGGTAATCTTTTAGCCTGGCCTCAAAGCGTTCCATCAGTGCAAATGCATCTGCCGCACCACCAGCAAACCCGATGATTACATTTCCGCCGCCAACGCGACGAACTTTGCAGGCGTCGCTTTTGACAATCGTTTTGTCGAGCGTAACTTGGCCGTCACCACCCAAAGCCACGAATTTACCGTGGCGAACTGACAATATAGTTGTGGCGTGAAATTGCATTTCCCGATTCCGCGGTTAGCAAGCATGCGATTGTAAGCACGCTACAATACCAGCCAAACGCGGTTTGCAACAGAACAGTATGGCAAGTGGGCTGGAAGCTGGCATGGCGAAAAGTCGTGGATGAATACCGTAGCGGAAGCCGTCAAGGCTTTCGGAGATTGCACTTGCGGGGGCAAAGTCGCATGAACGAAATGCTTGACGCATTCCGCTACCGACTTTCAGCAATCCCGCTGGAAGCATAGGCCACTATTTCTTTGTTTCGGTTTCAATGTCTTTTAGGGATCGGCCTAAGCGTTTGCGATTTGCGGCACTGCCGCCGCCCGAAACATTACCAGCCCCAACTTGAGCGAGCCGAGGGGACGAATCGACATTCTTGTCAACTCGAAGTAACCCAGCAACGCTTGGGTGGAGATCTTCAGTCGACGCTGGGGTGCCTAGCGTTTCAATCGCATCGCTAACTCCGAGCAAAACCGATTGGCGAACTCCGTCACGAATCCATGTAAAAAAGTTCATTCCGTTCATTTTCTTCTCCAATTCGGCGATGGTCGCGCGAACCTATTTTCAAATGGCAATTGGACTCAAATCACACCCACATTGAATTTCTAAGTGCGTCTATGGCTTTTACATGACTCAGTTCCCAGAGTCCAGGGCGACTTAATCCGCTAGCAAATGAGCAACGCCCACTTGTTGAAAGAGGGCGTCGCAAGTTTGCTCGAATTTATCGTTGCCAACTGAAAAATTAACGCCGACTTTCATAGCCCAGCATAATTTCTTGACCGTCTCGGTAAATTTTTGCCAACAATTTATCAGACCCGGCGACCGCTTTCGTTACGTCCGCCGCCGATGTAATCTGCACACCGTTCATTTCTGTAATGATGTCGCCAGGCTGCATACGAAGTTGAGCTGCTTTGCCGCGACGATCCATGGCAACAATCACCGCACCTTCTTCAATGTCCGCTTCCAGGTTCTTTGCCAGGGCAGGGTTCAGCGTCTGGACTTGAATTCCAAGTTCCTTCACCGAAACCTGAGGCGACATCGCGGCCAGTTTTTCATCCGTTGATTCTTCAACGGTTACTGCAATTTGCTGAGGCCGCCCGGCGCGATAAATCTCCAAATTGAGAACCTTACCGGGACGAACCATCGCAACGGTGTTTCGAAGCGAGGATACGGAATTAATTTCACGACCATTGGCGCGGACGACAATGTCGCCCTTCTTCAGGCCCGCTTTGGCTGCCGGTGCACCTTCCTGAACAGCGTCAATGACGACTCCGTCAACAACCGATTCCGGGATTTTTTCTCGGCGGAGGTCCTCGTACGTGACTTCTCCAAGCTGTGCTCCGATGAAACCGCGGTGGACGGAACCACCTTCTCGCAAGTCTTCCATAATGTGACTTGCAAGGTTGCTTGGAATAGCAAAACCAACTCCAGCATTTGAGCCGGTCGTGGTGTTGATGGCTGTGTTGATACCAACGACTTCACCGCGAAGATTCACCAGTGGCCCTCCACTATTGCCTGGATTAATCGCAGCATCCGTTTGCAAAAAGTCTTCGTAAGGAAGAATGTCATTCTGAGTCGAACGGTTGACTGCGCTGATAATGCCCGCGGTAACCGTTTGGTCGAGTTCAAATGGGCTTCCGATAGCGAGTACCCAGTCGCCAACATCCATGGCTGATGAATCACCTAGAACGGCGGGAACCAATCCTTGCGCATCGATTTTCAATACGGCAATGTCGCTCTTGGGATCAGTGCCAATCACTTTTGCACTCAAGGTGCGGTTATCGCTCAAATGAACTTCCAACTCGTCGGCCTTGGCAACCACATGGTTATTGGTCAGGATAAATCCATCCTTCGAAACGATCACACCTGATCCCACGCCAATTTTTTGCGAACGTGTCTTGCCTGGTTTTGCGTTGGGCACTTCTTCGGGTTCGTCTGATTGATCATCGCGACCCAAATTGTCTCCTCCGAACTGGCGAAGGAGTTCTTCGGGAAGCAACCTTCGGAACTCTTCTGGCAAGTTTGGGTTTTGTCCGCGACCCATAGTCCGGGAAATCACGCGCTGCCCCGTTTTTGCAGTTATAGTAACCACGGACGGACGAAGGGCTTTCGATGCAGCCCGGAAAGCGGCTGATAATTTCTCAGCTCCGATCAGCAAATCCTCACGAGCTTCCTGAGCTACGCGCGCCTGCTGAGCGTAAATTTGACTCGGTCCCGAATGGGATCCTGGAACAAGAAAGCTAGCACCTACACCTGCTGCCAAAACGGCAGTAGCGATACCTAGAACTCTGAATTTTTTGCTCATCACTCTTAATCTCCACCGCGAAAGATCAAACACTTAAAATCAATAAGCCCCATTTCCCGAGCCGATTTCAAGTCTGAAACAAGTCGACTTTAGTTGCGTTGCAAATCGTGAACCAATTCGATAGCTATCGGAAAGTTGCTGGTTGTTCGCTTTTGTTGCAGAAATCTTTCCTCGTAGCCTTGGCGTCCGGCCTGGGGCAAGTTCCCGTTCTCAGTTCCCCAGACTGGATGAATACCGTAGCGGAAGCCGTCAAGGCTTTCGGAGATTGCAATTGCGGGGGGCAAAGTCGTGTGAACGAAATGCTTGACGCATTCCGCTACCGACTTTCAGCAATCCCAGGCTGGGAGCCTAGGCTACTTGACACAACGCCAGTAACTTCAACAATTGGCACTCGCACATGCGGATGTGGCGGAATGGCAGACGCGCTAGGTTCAGGTCCTAGTGGGAGCAATCCCTTGGAGGTTCAAGTCCTCTCATCCGTACTCTGTTTATACTGGCTGGGCACCTTTTCTTTCTAGCAGTGGTCCTTTTCCCGGTTGGTTGGCCCTCTGCAATCTTGGCAACGCTTGCCTGACGCAGTTAGAATTCAAGTTGGCCGTCTGCATGTTTGCACAGACTGGCTCGCCTAGGATTTTGGACAAGAGATTTGAATAATGAGTACTGCTGAACTTCCAAAGCTGATAACGATCGAGGAATTTCTGGCGCTGCCGGATGACATGGATCGCGAGCTTATTCGCGGGGAGGTTAGAGAACGCCCGATGACAAAGCGAAATAGATTTCACGCAGGTGCCGAGGCAACTCTTGCACGACTAATCGGTAACTGGGCAATGGGACTACCGGTACCACATGGAAAAGTATATTCGGGCGAGGTTGGCTGTATCTTGCAACGCGACCCGGACTCAACGGTCGGAATCGACGTCGCTTATTTTTCTGCCGAAACCGTGGCGCGTCAGTCGAAGGCAACAACGATGATTGACGGTGCCCCGGTGCTTGCCGTCGAAGTGCTATCTCCCTCAGACAAGCTGGAAGAGATTGCTGAAAAGATCAGCCTCTATTTGAATTCCGGTGTTGGTTTGGTTTGGATCGTCGACCCGCACTTTAAGACCGTCACGATCTATCGAAACGGTGCAGAACCTGAGCTAGTGAACATCAACCAGCAATTAACTGCCGAACCGCACCTACCTGGATTGGTGATTAAAGTTCAAGAACTTTTCAGTTGAACTGATAGGGCTGGTTCGTGAGTTCGCGACGCGTCACGGCCGTTTTAATAAGGTAAAAGCTTATGGGGTAAAAGATGAATGCAATGCTCTCCATTTTTACCCCATTATGTTTTACCATCTCGATATCAAACGATTCGCCCGTCTATCATGTGGAAGATTTTACGGGCTTGGTTGGCGACGGTTTGATCATGAGTCACAACAACGAGCGTTGTCCCTTGCTCTCTGTTTAATTCGACAAGCAGCTCCATCACTTCCGCTCCGCTTTTGCTGTCCAGGGCACCGGTCGGTTCATCGGCCAGCACAAGGGCCGGATCGTTAGCAAGGGCTCTGGCAATTGCGACTCGTTGCTTCTGACCATTGGAAAGCTGCTCGGGCATATGATTGCATCGTTCTGCCAGTCCAACTCGTGCCAATAACTCTCTGGCTTTAGCCACTCGATCGTTTGGCTTCAGCTTGCCTTCGAACATCGGCAGCTGCACGTTCTCTTCCGCTGTTAGATTCGGCAGCAAATAGAACGACTGAAACACAAAACCGATCTCACAAGCACGCAATTGATCTAAGTTTGCCATCTTCGAAAGCGGTTGGCCGCGGAAAAGCATTTCGCCTTGGGTGGGCCGGTCCAGAGCACCGATCATGTTCAGTAACGTCGATTTGCCGCAACCACTCGGACCCATGATGGCCACGAACTCGCCAACTTCAATCGCCAGCGAAACATCGTCCAGGGCTTGCACCTGTCCATCTCGGTAGACTTTGCTTGCATTTTGTAAAGCGATCAACGGAGTGAGTGTTTGGCTTGCTTCTTGCATGAATGGTCTTAAAATCTGGTTGCAAAGTGAATCCCTGTGGCGAACGCTGCTCGTGGACGACGCTTCTCGCGTCGGACTGGATGCTGGCAGCATCCGCCACGGTGTTCAGTCAAGACGGTTGCTGGCAGCATCCGCCACATCTACCATCTTAGAGCATTTATGGACAACTACCGTAGGTCGATCGCTTGGCTCGCCGTATTAATCGCTTACACATCGTCAGTTGGCCACGCTCAAGACAAAACACTTGCTATCATCCCGCCAGGAGTTGTCGTTGGCAACAAAGGTGCCGCAAATTGGAATCGAGTCATTTTGCTTGCCACGCCTCGGATTGCTAGTGGTGATACAACCAAGCTGAGCGAATCGGTCCGCACGGCAGTCTCAAAATTAACGCTAACGATTCTTGCCACTGTCCAACGCGAAACGTCGGGCGATGCGAATGAGTTGTATCGACTCAATGAAGTCGGAGTAGCCTACAGTACGACCATCAATCAGAAACTGACGACTATATCGTTGGACTCAGCCGCTCGACTGGGGGCGCGATTGGACTTTTATAGTCGCCAGATGCTAAGCGAAAATGAAAAACAAATTGCAAGTTTAAAGCTAGTCGTTCGGACTTCGACGCTCGCAATTTTCGATGCTCCCGCGATCATGTTTCGCGATGGTATGCACAAGGACTTCGTCACACGACACTTAATTTGGATCGATCCGAAAACCGGTAAGTTAGCGTTGGTTATCTGGTTAATGTCCGTCAATTCGAATGGGCGAGCCGACGTTGCCGAAAAGACTTTACGCGTCGTTGCGCCTGGGACGAACGAGGATCGCAAGATCCATGTCGATGGTCGCAGTTTTTTTCTGGGCATTCCTTCCGAGCGTTCGTTTGCCCTCGAGGATCTACCGCCAGGAGCAAACATTGCGTGGTCATCGGACGCTCAGCACATGGCAACTCGTGAAACATATCCGACGAACGAACTGAGTGAATTTGCCGCAGCCTTGAATCAAATGCTTCATGGAAAGTGATAGGCTGTCTGGCGTGTTACGAGTCTTCTGACATCACAGGTTATAGAAACTGCATTTTTAATGATTTCCTGAGGCGCTAGCCGATCTTCGCAAATCAAGCTCGGCTAGGGCCTTTTGATGTTGCACATATTGATCTGTGTGCCACTGGCTGCCCCCGCAAATTCCGGATTTATATTCGACTCTACGGGGCAAGGCCAGTGAAACGGAGTATGTGACTCTAACTGCCGTTACCGGTGCCAACGCTAACTCACTCGCCGTGAAAGTTGTCGAAGTTTGGACGTAAGTGAAATTCCAACCGTACACATTCATGCGGCATCGCGGTGGTTGATTTCTAATTGGTAGAGCCGCTAAGTGCGACGTTGATTACTTCGGTCACCATTGTGCAAAGCGGCCACGCATCTGGATGTAAGGATTTTATTCGAACCCACACGCTTCGGTACACTGGCCTTTCCCAATCGCATCCGGATTCCCGGATGCGATTAGGAAAGCCAGTGGCACACGAAATCGAAATCC
>JANODD010000082.1:0-19433 GCA_031412515.1 Planctomycetia bacterium
CTGACACCAACTCAAGCACGACATCTAACGCAGTTGCCGCGCGGCAAACAAAACGCAGCCATGCAGTGTGCCTCCGAGCACGCACATACTTCACGGGAACTCTCTGAAACAGTGAAGCTCCTTCAGTCAGCCTGTACCCAAGAACAATCGCAATTCGTTCTCGAGAAGCCACGCGACGCCATCCGGCAGTCGCAAGACAGCTACGTTCATCAATGGGATCCTCGATTGAGTACAGCCGGCAATCGAGCAGCCAAACGCTTGGGATTCCTTCTGGATGCTGCCACCAAGATGAGTCATTGGCTGCGGTTGAGCGGCCGAAGCGAACTGGGGGCCTGCGATCGCCCCATCCTCATGCCCAGCTTCGTCAAACTCCAAAACGAAGCCTCGATTCTCATCGAAGCCACGGCTGACTTAATCAAAGAACTACAACAACCATGAACATCGATCCTCTTGCAAAGAACGACATCATCTCGCGTTGGAAGAACAAGCAGAGCATACGCGGCATCGCCCGAGACACTCAAGTAGGTCGAGAAGTTATCGCACGTGTCATTCGCGATCAGGTCCAACAAACTCAATCAATCGATTCCGAATCACCGCCAGCGTGCTTCGGTCCAGTCAGGTTAACACGCAAATCGAAGCTCGATCCCTATCTCGATTCCTTGCAGATGTTGCTTGAGCGATATCCCAACATTACCGCTCAGCGAACCTTCGAAGAGCTGTGCAAGCTTGGCTATAGCGGTAGTTACTCGACTCTTCGCACTTATATCAAAAGGCACCGCTCCAAACCAAAAGCTCCAGTGATTCGCTTTGAAACTCCGCCTGGTGCTCAGGCTCAAATGGATTGGTCAACGTACACGATTGACTTCACCCAAGAAGGTCGTCGCCGAGTACAGCTCTTCAGTTATATCCTCGGTTATTCGAGGCGTCAGTACATCTGCTTCACCCAGCGGCAAGACTTTGAAACGACCGTACGTCAACATGCGATCGCCTTCGAGCATCTTGGCGGTGCTGCAGCCACTTGCCTTTACGACAACATGAAAGTTGTCGTCGCCCGTTGGGAAGATGGGCAACCGATCTACAACCCTCGCTTCCTGTCATTCGCCACCCACTATGGCTTTAAGCCCTGGGCATGCGAACCGCGCCGTCCGGAAACGAAAGGCAAGATCGAACGGCCATTCGACTACGCCGAGAAAAACCTTCTCAATGGCCGTACCTTTCGATCGCTTGAGCATCTCAATGAGGTAGCGCGGTGGTGGCTCTCGGAAGTGAACGATCGACGCATTCACGGTACGACCAAACGCTCACCACTGGAGCTTCATGAAGAAGAGAAACCGCATCTGGTAGATCTTCCAGCGATTCGCTTCGACACGGCCCAAGTCGTCTATCGCAGGGTCGATAGCGAAGGCTTTATCAACTATGCAGACAATCGTTACAGCGTTCCTTGGCGGTTGATTGGCCAGTTAATTCCCATTCGAATCCTTGAAGATCAGCTCGAGATTTACAATGCTGCGATCGACCCGGTGGCCAGCCACCGGTTGTCTGGCGGCAGACACCAGAAGCAGAGTCAAGACGGTCATCGTCCGCCGAGCGATCAATCTGAGCAGCTGACTATCCTTCGAGAGAAGTACATGCACTGGGGGCAAGTGGCTGTGGAGTACTTCGATGGAATCCTTCGCAAGTGCCGCAACGGCCGGCACGAAGCCCAGCGGATCTTGTCACTGCTTCATGGCTATCCCAAGAAAGATGCCTTGGCAGCCATCGAGCGCGGCATTCAATACCATGCTTACGGCTATCAGTCACTGGAGCGCATCCTGACGCATGTTGGGACGCCAAAACCCAACTGGGAGCTTCTCAGCGGACGGGAGCAAGAAGCGTTGCAACGAATCATGGAATCGACCCGCGTGGAAGCTCGATCGAGCAAGGAGTATCAACAACTGATTGACCGCAAGAACGAGAAAGACATTCAAGATCATGGCGAAAGCGACGCAAACAAAACTCCCTCAACCCAGCCAACCGATTCCAAACCATCGGGAGACGATTCTGAACTACCTGGAAATTCTGAAAATGAAGCTGAAGGCGGAGCAGCTTGATAGCTTCTTGCAAGAACATGCAAGTGGAACGCGGAGTGTCCTGGAGACATTAGCCAAGTTCTTAGAGATCCCCGCCCACGCCAGCCAAGCAACAGCTATTGCATACCGGATCAAGCGAGCGGGCTTCCCGACCGAAGCGACACTGGAATCCTATGACTGGAGTCGCAACCCGAAGACGATTGTCAAAGAGCCGTTCCTAGAACTGGCTACAGGTGAATTCATACGTAGGAAAGAAAATGCCGCGTTCGTCGGCGAAAGCGGTCTTGGAAAGACGCATCTGATGCAAGGGATCGCACGAAAATGTTGCGTGTTGGGATACCGAGTACGGTATGAAACCAGCGCCAGTCTGATCGAGGCGTTGAACGCAGCCCGAGCAATCAAAGCGTTAACTCCAAAGGTCAGGTACTACTGTTCGTGGGACTTGTTGATCATCGACGAGTTCGGTTTCGACAAACTGGAGCGGAAGGAAGTGCCGGATGCATTGAGCCTTCTTTACAAAGTGATTGACGGCCGGAATCGACGAAGCTCGACAGCGGTGATCACGAATGTAAACTTCGACGACTGGACAGAATACTTAGGAGATCCGCCAATGACGATGGCGTTGCTTGATCGAGTCGTGGACCAAACGAATCTAATTAAATTCGAAGGTGAGTCGATTCGAGGCGATGCGTTAAGGAAGCAGAACAAGCCGTCAGTCACATGAGGATCGACTATCGCGAATTGAAACATCGCATCCGGTTGGTCGCGCTCCTGGAGAGGATTGGGTGGACAAGTACTGAGGGCCGTGGAGAACAACTCCGCGGCCCTTGCCCATTACCGGCTTGCCGGTCGCAGTCAGCGAGTGCATCCAACGCCCAGAAGAGATCGTTCAGCGTGCACACCGGTAAAAATGTGTACCAATGCTTTGGCTGTAAAAGTCGTGGAAACGTCTTGGACTTCTGGCAAGCCTATCAGGGGAAATCACTTGCAGAATCAGCGATCGAACTGGCCCAATACTCAGAAACAAGCAACCACGCTTGCGATACCAACCAACCACTGAATTCGCAACACTTCCCCAGCCACCCTGCGAAAATGGCTGATTCTTAATTGCGATTGATACACATGGGCAAATGCTATTAACTCAACACGCTCCAGCGGCGACGGGGGCAGCTCGCAGCTGGCATGACGAGCGGGTCTTGACGGTACTAACCGTGACGAGCGGGTCTCGACGGTACTAACCGTGTCGAGCGGTTGTTGACGGTACTAACCGTGTCGCGGTTATCATTCAGAGCGGGCTCGGCTTGCTTCTGAGACTGTTATTATCAGATGGATGCTTAGAATTGCGGGCTCTAAGCCGACCCCTTCGCCGCGGGCTATGTGTCAAACGAATCCGCTCTCGTTTGACCAATCGCCAGCGGCGAGTTGTTACTTATCTGGAACGATATTCTTCTCTCTAGGCAAAGATGCGCTTACAGTTCCCGCCGCTTGACAATCATTATTACACGAGCTAGTGTAATAGTGTGCAAAAAACAGGGTGGAAAGGATGAAGAAATCAAAGCGGTGCGTTAATGTTAAGATTCCTTCGAAAACTAAACTCAAGAAGCGTCCCCTGTTGTCGCCAGTCGAGGCTGGTGGGCTTCAAGCGATGTTTAAGGTGCTTGCCAATGACACACGACTTCGTCTCTTGCATTCTCTTGTACGATCTGAAGAGCTATGCGTAAGCGAACTATCAAAAACGCTCGGCATGAAGCCGCAGGCTATTTCTAATCAACTGCAGCGACTGTCGGATCTTAGAATCCTGGTAGCGCGAAGGGATGGCAACAATATCTACTATCGAATTGTGAACGAATGTATTGCCCCCCTGCTCAACCTCGCCTTGTGCCTTACTGAAGCAGAGTGTCGTGATAACTAACGGGTCGATTCAGATTTTCAACTTACATGGGTCAAGGTTGAGGGAACTATAAACGTGCTTAAATTCATTTTCTGTCTGTTACTCGTGCAACCGCCCGCCGGACCGGCTGAACATGGGCTCTTCGTAAGTTCACTATGGCTCTTGCAGCAGTTCGGCAGCCAATCCGTTACGGACTCGCAGAATGACCTGAGACTCAAATCAGTCCTGGCCAAGGCGCTAGCGAAAGACGGCGTTATTACCCTCAACGAAGTAAGTGAATTTATGTCGAGCGAGAGTTTTCAAAAGATTGCTGGGAAAGATGACGCGATCGATGTTGGGGATGTCGCTCGAACTCTTGGGACATCCATACCCGAGAGCCGAACGAAGCTCAATGCACAACTTCGCTCCCATGTTGAGTACCTGACGACTACGTATGACATGATCGATGACGAGCACCGTAACGGAGCGCAGCGGCTTGCGAACTGGATGGTGTCCAAGTACGACTCAGAAAAAAACCTCGATGTGATCGTCATCTGCACTGGAAACTCGCGCAGGAGTATACTGGGGGCATCGATGGGAAATCTCGCTGCTGCGTATTACGGTCTAACTAATGTGCAATTCTATTCTGGTGGCACTGCACCTACTGCGTTCAACTCTCGTACGATCGCGACACTCAAAGCAATCGGATTTTCTGTCGAAGCCACTGGTTCGGAGGCAACCCGTGGTGAGCCCAAGACAAGCAATCCGGTCTATCGCGTTAAATGGGGCCACGGGATGGAATCGATTGAATTTTCGAAGCACTATGCTGACAAGAATAATCCACAGCATGACTTCGCAGCTCTGCTGGTCTGCACCGAAGCCGATGCGGGTTGCCCAAGCGTAACTGGTGCCTTGCTTCGGTTGTCAATGCCGTACTTCGATCCGAAATCTTACGACGACAGTCCACTGGAATCCGTCAAGTATGCGGAGCGTCGCGACGACATCGGTCGAACGATGCTCTCGGCTCTTTGCCAAGTTAGACGACTCATTGATGCTAAACAAAGACAACCAGCAAGTCAGTAGTTCGTAAACGTCCGTTTGTTCGATCGTTAAAAAGCAAACCACTCCGAACTTTGTCTGCAGCTTTACTTTGTAGTGTTTAACGCGAAATCAACGACATTCTTTTTTCGCTCGATTTTCGCAGTCAAAGCCCCTTTTTTCCGATACTGTTTCGGAATCGCCACGAAGTTCTCATTCACGGTTTGCCCTTCAGCTTTCATTTCAGCGATCTCGGACGCAGAGGGTTTGTTGGTGGCGATTTCTACTTCATGGTCGCCGAGCATGGCTCCATACTTGGTATCTGTAAACATTAGACGATACTTGCCCTTTGTATCCGTTCCACCGTATGAAGGCGATCCGCCTGAAGTTGGCACAAATGTCAGAACGGCACCCGGGACCGGTTTTCCATCCACGGTCACCACGCCTGTGACCTCGGCGAGTTCAGGGCCATCAGTTCCGCAACCCAACATCATGATGGACATGAGCAATAACATGATGCAGGTCAACGTGTTCCCGAATGGAAAATGCTCTCTTGGTAACTTCATTCCAAACAGCCCTTCAAAAGACGCAACAATCTTGAGACAATAAATAAGTCAAATGCTCAAGCTCGCTATTAAAGCTCAAGCCCCGAGATTATTTGCCCATCATTGATACCGCCCAATCGCTGGTATGTGCCATAGGGACCGTTAAGAAGGGCAGCCGTATAGTTGGTGTTTGTGTGGTCAATGTTCTCGCTTATGAAATGGACTGAGCCGTCCACAAAAACGAACATTGCCCCACCCGTGTGATAACTGTGAAAAGCACGATGTTTGTCACCGCCGACTAAGGGTCCGTTGAGTTTCTTCCGAGTGGACCGCAAATGGAGAAAAGAGCCGTTGGCTGTCACGCCGGTGTTACCGCAGTTGGGTCCACCATTGGATGTGACGTTGCCATAAATGAACTGGCGATCAGACCCATAATTTGTTCCTCCGATGTTTTGTATCGGTCGCCAAGAAATTTCCCCAACGGCTATGACATTCGAAGTTCCATCGGTGACTTCAGCAATTCGACGGGAAACATTCACAACTAACAGCCCAATATCACGCGGATTGGGAACGTTTACGGATCCCAAAGCATCGCAGGCGTCGCCATCAAAAGGGCCTTCATTACCAGCGTAACTTGTAATTGCAATTGCGTCAGTACCGCCCGCAGTTCCTGGATTGATGGAACGTGTTAGCGGGGCAAGATCAGACGGACATCGAAAGGATGGAATGGGTGTTCCGATGAGCGAATTGTTTGCGCCTGCGGGGTCGCTGACCGTTCCAACAGTGCCGTAGGGATGATGGCGTTGGTCAAATCTGTTGTAAATGCTGGATTGTTCCATGTACGGCAAGACGCTCGTCCCCCAACACCATCCACCATCTTTAAGCGGATTTCCGGTCGGTACAACATCCAAGAAGCCAATCGGAAATTTTTTCACGGACGACTCATAATTTAAGAGCGCCAAGCCCATTTGTTTCAAGTTGTTAGAGCAAGACATTCGCCGAGCCGCTTCGCGGGCAGCTTGGACCGCAGGAAGTAACAATCCAACAAGAACTCCGATAATTGCGATGACAACTAGCAATTCGACAAGCGTGAATCCTCGGTGGCGTAAACGCATTCTTGTCTCCCCAAAATGGATTAGCTAGAAAACAAATTCGCAAAGTAAAAATTGATTGCGATGCTCAACCTTCCGTAAGTTAACGGTTTAATGGCGTTAGGTCAACCTAAATAGGGCCATTAGGTGTCTTTCGTGTACTTTGAGAATGAGGGGATAATGGCGAACTCTCTTTGATTCTCCACTTGTCTGATAAAGCTGAGGTGCAAGAATGGAACTCTGGTGTCGAGAAATTGATGGTAACGCCGGGTATGCTTCCAGCAGGTGTGTCGGAAAGTTGGTAGCGGAATGCGTCAAGCATTTCGGTCATGCGACTTTGCCCCCGCAAATGCAATCTACGAAAGCCTTGACGGCTTCCGCTACGGTATTCATCCACGACTTTTCGGCAAGCCGGAAGCATACCCCACTTAAATTGAAGACCTGTTTATGAATCAACTTGGAAAGCTTTTCGCTATTCTGGTGTTGCATGCGCTCTTTGGTACGAGCGCACAGGCTGCGCGGCCTAACATCGTTTGGTTCGTGGTCGACGATATGTCGGTGAATTTCTCGTGTTACGGTGAGACGACGATTCAAACACCGAACGTCGACAAGCTAGCGGCTGAGGGGACTCGTTTCAGTCGCGCTTACACCACCGGGCCAGTTTGCTCGGCATGTCGATCAGGGTTGATAACGGGTATGTACCAGACGACAATTGGTTCGCATCATCATCGCAGTGGTCGCGGCAGGTTGAAGATCAATCTTCCCGAAGATGTGCAACCTGTACCGGTACTTTTTCAGAAAGCTGGCTACTACACCTGCATTGGAAGTGGATTGCCGAGCAAAGATTTTCGTGGTTTGCCGTTTAACGCGGGTGGCAAAGGCAACAAGAAAGATCGGCTTGGCAAGACCGATTACAACTTTGAGTGGGATGCGGCGATGTATGACAGCCATGATTGGTCCAGTCGAGCCGCGGATCAACCGTTCTTCATGCAGGTTCAGTTGCATGGCGGCAAGTTGCGTGAAGGCGCGCCCGCCGCGCGCGAAGCGTTTCGCAAGCGAGTTATCAATGAGCTCGGCGCAGCCACAGATCCAGAACAAGTGGACTTGCCGCCGTATTATCCTCGCGATGAAGTGCTGCTGGATGATTGGGCGGCGTACCTTGATGCGGTTCGGTTGACAGATAAGCATGTCGGTGAAGTGGTCGCGCGGCTGGAGTCGGAAGGCTTCCTCGACAACACGCTGATTATTTTCATGACCGATCATGGTATCAGCCACGGGCGGGGCAAGCAGTTTTTGTATGACGAAGGCACGCATGTGCCTTTCGTCGTGCGAGGTCCAGGAGTAGCCCAGGCTGCAACACGCGGTGATTTCGCGCAACAGATTGATATGGCGGCTATTTCCCTCGCTGCGGCTGGCATCGAAATACCCGCTGCTATGCAAGGGCGTGATTTATTAGCGAAGGACTATCAACCGCGCAAGTTTGCTTTTGGAGCTCGAGATCGATGCGATGAAACGGTCGAACGACTTCGCAGCGTACGATCGGAACGCTTTCTCTACATTCGTAATTTCTATCCTGAGCGACCGCACTTGCAGCCGAACGCATACAAAGACGGCAAGCAAATCGTGCAAACGCTTCGTGAATTGAATGGTCGCGGCGTGCTGTCGTTGATTCCCAAAAAGATGCTTTTCAGTCCAACGCGACCTTCGGAAGAGCTGTATGAGTATGCACCTGATCGTTACCAAATCATCAACTTGGCAGACAATCCGGCTTATAAAGCAGAGCTTGAAAGGCATCGCGCCGAACTTGATCGTTGGATTGTCGACACGAAGGATAAAGGACCTGAATCCGACGAGATGTATGACAGCGACATGGCTGTTTATCTTGAGAAAGCCAATCCTGAAGTCGAGAGAAATATAGCTTTGATGAAAAAGTGGGCGAAGGAAGGTAAGTAGTTGCGGACTAGCTGGCCAAAAGATGTGCGGTAAAAAAATGAATACCGTTTGTTGCTGAACATTTTTTACTGCACATCTTTTTGCCAGTAGAGATTTTTACCAGTAGAAAAAAATCCATTCTACGTGTTGAACGATTGGCGACAAGATGCTTTAATGCCAGCGTCACGAAACGTGCTTGGCTATTCCGTTCAGACGATCTACTTGGCGACCTTTGCATGCTCGAACTTTACGCAAAAATCGAAGAGGCCCGAGACTATATACGCCACCACTGGGCTGAAATTCCACGTGTTGGAATCATCCTTGGAACTGGTTTAGGCCCGCTGGTTGAACAAATTGAAGTGCAGGCATCGCTGGAATACGAAGACATACCGAACTTTCCGAAATCAACAGCGACTAGCCACCGTGGACGGCTGGTGTGCGGCACCCTTTGCGGGTTGCCCATTATGGCCATGGAAGGCCGTTTTCATATGTACGAAGGTTATCCGCTGAAGCAGATCACTTTGCCAGTTCGCGTGATGCAAGCCATGGGAGCCGATCTTTTGATCGTGTCGAATGCGGCTGGCGGAATGAACCCGAATTACAAACTGGGCGACATTGTCGTAATTGATGACCAGATCAATTTGATGGGCGACAATCCACTGATCGGTATTAACGACGATCGCCTCGGGCCGCGGTTCCCAGACATGAGTGCTCCCTACGATCCGGAACTGGTCAACGAAGCTCTTTCGATTGCAAGGCAAGAGAATATTGTCGCTCACAAGGGCGTTTTTGTGGCGGTGACTGGCCCGAATCTTGAAACTCGCGCCGAATATCGGTTCTTGCGAGCCATCGGTGCGGATGTAGTCGGCATGTCAACCGTTCCTGAAGTGATTGTCGCGGTCCATTGTGGGATGCGTACAGTTGGATTTTCGGTTGTAACCGACATGTGTTTCCCGGATGCCCTCGAAGCCGCCAATGTGCAAAAGATTATAGCGACGGCCAATGCAGCTGAGCCGCGACTGCGGGCACTTGTATGCGGAATATTGAGGCACGAGAGTAAGCGTTACCCCGGCCGTAAGTGATCCAACCAGAAATGTCCAACCAAGATCTCGACTGCAAAGCTCTTGTTGAAAAAACGTGCGAAGCTTACTTTGCACGCCGTCTTCATCAACCCAAAGTTGCAATCGTGCTAGGAAGCGGCCTGGGCGATTTGGCAAAGCATGTCGAGCATCCCGAGTCGATTGACTACACCGATTTGCCTTGCTTTCCGCGGACACACGCGTCAGGGCACGCGGGCAAGCTCATTACGGGTTACTTGGCGGGGGTTCCGGTCGCGCTGATGCAGGGGCGTTCACATCGTTACGAGAGCTTTACTGACACGGAGCTCGCCCTCCCCATTTACTGCTTGCATGGAATTGGTGCGAGAACGCTGATCGTCACCAATGCAGCTGGCGGTGTGAATACTTGCTACCGCGCCGGGGACTTGATGTTGATTGAACATCACATCGATCTGCTATGGACGACTCCGCATGCTCGCACAACTGGTCATCGGGCCTACAGAGTTTGTGATGATTCGAGTCTGCTGGGGCATAGCGTGCCGTTGCGTGGAGGGCCTCCTTATTGTTGCGACCTCATGGAGCGAGCCAAGCGGGTCGCGCAGCGCGAAGGCATTGGGCTGCATCAAGGGACGTATCTTTCAACGCTTGGCCCCACTTATGAAACACGTAGCGAGTATCGAATGTTTCGCACCTTCGGCGCGGACGCGGTTGGTATGAGCACCGTGCCGGAAGTTGTGGCCGCGCGACAGCTGGAAATGCAGGTCCTCGCGTTCTCAGTGATCACGAATGTTGCTTCGACTGAGTGGGCTTCGACCACCAGCCATGAAGAGGTCTTGGACGTCGGCAATTCGGCGGGGCCGCGGCTACTGAAAATTGTTTGCGGTGTGCTAAGCGAACTCGCAGGCCAGCCTGATTAGCGCGTTGCCCAGGTTAGATTTGGGGTAGCGGAATGCGTCAAGCATTTCGTGAATTCGACCTAATTTCAATAACCGAAAGCCTTGACGGCTTCCGCTACTTATTGAATCGCGGGTAACGCGATCAGCACGATGAACTCAGTTCGCTCTAACCGAACCTCCCTGGAACTTGGTAATCGAGAGGCCGTTGAATGGGAAAATACCGTAGACACCATTTGTAAAGACTAGGTTTACCCAGTTATCAAATTGCTTGATCGGTGCTGGTGGAACAATGACTGTGTCGCTGTCCCGCAACCAAATGTTATCGGCGGGTGTTGGCTCTTTTCCAAGAATAGCACCCTTGAGGTCGACGCAAGTAGCAAGCAGGCGCCAGTCTTCGGCGTAGCGGAAGATTACAATTTGTCGCAAATTGCCGCCTAGTCTATGACCACCGGCTAAAGCTAAGGCTTGAGTTACTGAAGTTGGGCCCAGTAGCTGATAACGATTTGGCAGAGCGACTTCACCCGTTACGAACACGAAGTGCTGTGCTTCGGCAGCGATTTTGGGTTCGACTTCTAGACCCGAAACCACGCGATCAAACCGAAGATTGATTTCGCGTTTTACTTCATCAACGGTCATTCCTAAGACGCAGATGGCACCGATCTTTGGCAATCGCACTGTGCCGTCGGCATGGACCGTATCAACCCAATTCTGACCACCTGTGCCAGCCCGCGCATCGACTGAATTCAATATCGCCGACTTGAGCGAGTTGGTTTTAATTGGAATGATGTCGATGGATGGCTCACGGATAAATTCTTTATATCGGATTTCCAAATTGTGGCGTAACTGTGGGATCGTTAACCCAGCCGCTTCGACTTCGCCCAAGAGTTTGAAGGTGATTTTACCGTCAGGCTGTATTGCTAGACCTCGGCCCTGTTGGACATCGCCCATCTGAATTTTATCGTCCGTTGCCGACTCGATGGCAATTTCATCGCCAACCATCAAGCGGTAGCTGCCCATTGACTGCGTGGGTGAGTCAATGAATACGAAGGACAACTGGTCACCGACTCTCAGTCGATAGTCCATCGTCGAGGGCAATCGAATCGGTCCGATGAATTCGCCATGGGCGAGAGGTTGGAACGGATAGTGATGGAGGTCCTTCCACGTTTGACGTGCTCCGCCGCAGTTGTCGGCGCAATCGATCGCAACTGAGCAGGGTTGGCAACGTCCAGCAGCCACTTGGGGCTGCGGGGGTGGATTGTGAATCGAGAATCCACTCCGATCGACGGTTCCTAAAATGGGCGCGAATTCTGTATTTTCAACGTGAGGCTGAGGAATGAAAGGTTCTGAGTTTGCATTCGTCGGCTTTGTAGTCGCGTTCTGTGGTGGTGCAATGAAGGCAGGCTGTCCCACTGTCGGCGATTTGCTAACTTGCGATGGAACGCCAGCCTGAGCGTAGGGTTGCTGAACGTTGGTCTGTTGAAAGTTGGGTTGTTGCATACGCGGTTGCTGCACTCGCTGCTGCATTTGCGCATTTTGGGCTGGTAGTTGCGTTTGCGAAGCGACTTGAGCGAACAATAGGCCCGCGTTTGCAAATGCCATGCACGAAGCGAGTGCGGCTAAAGTTTTTCGGACGTTGATCGTAAAGCGCATGGGATTCTCTTCAGCGAAATCGACAGTTGTGTTTCAATTAGCGCAGTTGATTTGCGTTGGGTGTAGCAGCTGAACGCACGGGCGACTTTGGACCTACATTGGGGCTCGCATCCGACGGAGTTTTCGGGCCGATCTCTCGTGGGCTTATGGCGATAAAATCTTCCTGCGATACTTCTATATAAGGCGGCACTGGAGAGGCGGGAGGGGCTTGGCGGCGAATAGCAGCAACGCTTTGCGCAGCCCAGGCAACGGTCTGCATATCTCCCAACCGGCGACTAGCTTCAGCAAGGTTGCTTAAAGAAGCTTCGTCTTGTTTCAGTGTCACTGCGGCGATCAAAGACTCTCGGGCTTCGTCATTGCGGTCCATTTGTAATAGCAGGTATCCAAGCTGGTTGCAGGTAACTGCATTGGAAGGCATCGTTGTCCGCGATGCGCGATAGTATGCCATCGATTTCATTCGCAGCACATCGACATGGCTACTGTTTGCGTCGGCTTCGGCTTGGTAGGTGCGCCCCACTGTATAAAGCAATTCGCTGGCCCAAGGATGACCTTGAGCCGCTTCGACAAGTTGCGATTCAGCGAACTGTCGGTAATGCTGAGCGGCGGTCAGTGGTGACATACCAGCCAAGTTCTTGTTTTTTAGAACGGGTGTCTCATGGGCATTCACAAGCCGGCGAATCGATTCGCCATCGGCGGTGGAGCGCAACACAACCAAAAAATCTTCAGCTTCATGAAGAGCTTGGTTGGCTGACTGAACTGCTGGTTCACATCGAAACAAATTGTCGTGCAAGTCGATGTGGCGGTACAGCAGCATGCTCGCCGCTTCGGCTTCTTCGCGAGCCGAGCAGAACGCACCACGTCCTAATAGGCTCTCACATCTTTTAACATGTTCACTCAGTCTCGTTCCGATCGCTTGCCAACCCTGAGGCGATTCGATACGCGTTACTGACGATTGACTCGGCGACTGGGTCGCAAATCTTGGATCGCTAGTGATTCGTGCTGAAACAAGGCTTGCACGAACGCGTTCTTGGCTTACAGGCTCATCCACTTTCTCGTTCTTCGATTCCTTGGTTGAATCGGATGGCTGCTTCGCCGCGACAGGCGAACGTGGATCCTGCTGGGAGAAGGTGGCTTGTGGGCCCGGGATGGTGTTAATACGAGGATTAAATGAAGGAGCGTTTCGAGAAGTGTTGGTATCGAAGTGAGGCTGCGATCCGCTGTTAGCATTGTAAGACTCAGAACGCGAGTGACTGACATTGCCTCGCGATGTCCACTGCAACTGACCTGAGCGGGGCGCTGCCGTGCGCGTTGGGTTCTCCGGTGATGTCAACGCCTCTGGAACCAACAGTTTCGGTTGTGGCTCGATGGGTTGCAAGTCCAAGATTGACTTCTGATCGGTTGACTTCTCAATATTCAGTTCCGCAGGCACTGTTGCAAACGATTCAAACGAATCGAAAACAAGGTCAGGTGAATTGGCCAGCGTCATAAGCGAAGGGAAACGCAGGGGCGCTTCGGGCTTTGTATCCGTGTGTTGCTCAGTGATCGCTAATTTGGCTGCTTCCTTGGCAACTTCAGCTTCAAAAGCTCCGTCTAGATCTTTTGCAGGTGTTGCGGTTGGAACAGGGACTTGAGTGCTTGGCAGAGCGGTGGTTGGTGTCGGTGTAACAAGTGCTGCTGATGTTGATGTTGGGTTAATGGGTGCTTTGGCAGGTTGTCGAATAAAGCGATTCGATGTTTGTGCAACAGCCAGCTCGCAATAGTTGGCTGCAAATGCGACCCCAATGATGGCAGTGGCTATTTGTTTTGCTCGTTCCATGACGTTCCCTGCCGAGTTTCTGGCTTTTGCGAGTGACCCTCATTCACGCCCTGGATTGCTTGCAAAAGTTCCACGGACGCTCCCCTATCGTGAATCATCCAACGACAGAGGAGAGTGAATCGGTTAGGAGAATCGAACCAATCGCTACGATTGATTTAGGTATTCGATCGATGACGCGGCAGCATGACAAACTAATCAACTTATATCCGCTACAACCCTCACCGTTTGATGAAAGGCATTGCTATCACTCGGAGTTGCTAGTGAAAAACTCAAGTGTAGCTTGGGACCATTTGTCCCGAGCGTTTTGATTTTTGATGCGCGATAAAGATAAGAAGAAAACGGATGGGGCAAATGGTCCCATACTACGCGGTGGCCAGCGTATGGCTTACTTGTCCAAAGAAGGCAGCAAACTCAGGGCTTGAGCGATGCGAGGCACAGCGGGGCCAGGGAAGCGGATTAACGGCAACTTCAGCGATCTTACCGCTGCCGAAAATGGCAATCCGGTGACTCAAGTAAATGGCTTCGGCGATATTGTGCGTGACAAACAGAATTGTCCGCTGTCGCTCTTGCCACAGTTGCAACAGTAAGTCATTCAAACGGTTGCGAAGTATGTCGTCGAGAGCTGCAAAAGGTTCGTCGAGCAATAAGATCGACGGGTCCGTTACCAAGGCCCGAGCAATCGAAGTCCGCATCCGCATTCCGCCTGACAGCTCGCGCGGGAATTTCTCATAATCAGGTTCTGAAAGTCCCACAGCGGTGAGAGCCGCATAAACAGCAGCTCGCTCTTTATTTCTTTGTCGACTGCCGAGTTGGAGTGGCAGCTCAACATTTTCAACAACTGTCCGCCAAGGGAGTAGGGTCGCATCTTGAAACACAAACGCCAAATCGCCAGTTCGACGATTGGGTTTTGAAAATAGGACTTCTCCAGCAGTGGGCTGAACGAGCCTCGCGATGGCTCGCAGGAGTGTGCTTTTCCCACATCCCGAAGCGCCTAGTAACGCTACAATCTCGCCCGGTGATACGTCGAGTGAGAGTCCCGAAAGCACAGGTTGGCTACCTAACTGGACCGAAAGATCGCGAATGCTAATGCCAGTCGCGGCCGACTGAGATGCGGCATCGGTTTTGGGGTTGTCAGGTTCCAAAGTGTTAGAGCTCAGTGTGCGTATCCAGTGGTGGAGTGGCTTTACTTTCCCAAGCCGCGAACAGCAGCTGAGTAATTTACCAGGGTCATTTTACGCTGCGTGTCACGTCGCGCTGATGGAAAACAGATGTCCGTGTGAGGCGTGAAACTCATGCTCAAGCAACCAATGCTTGGTCTTCAATCCGCCTTCACCTGAGTAGCCGGTCAGTTTCCCGCTACTACCGACAACGCGATGACATGGAACGATTAACGGCCAACGATTTCGCGCCATCGCGCCACCGACCGCTCGAGCTGCGTGCGGTGATCCAGCGAGGCGAGCCAATTGTCCATACGTGAGTGTTTCACCGACGGGGATAGCATGACACAATTTTAAGACTGCGCGATGAAACTCAGAAACGCCTGTCCAATCCAAATGATTCAGCGACCAAGTCAGTTCGCCAGTTTCAAAGTAAGTAGACAGCTCATCAGTCAGTTTGCTCTGCAATACGCGGATTCGACGCGGCATATCCGTCAGCTCAGTTCGGTTCCGATCCGCTTCCACTGGCTCGTAGGTGAATTCGGCTTGGGATGGCCGGAGGAACGAGAGTGCATATAAACCATCTTCGCGCCAAGCGGCTTGAAGAGATCCAACGGGCGACGCGATCAACTGTTTCCACATGCTTCGACTCGCTTTTTAAACCATTCAACATTTCACGGCGTCGACATTGTATCCGATATTCAAACAATGCAAATGCTTTTCTAGCGGGTAGCTGGATTGGGGAGAATCCGGACGCCGTTGGTTCAGTATTCTGAACCAGTATACTGAGCCGACGAGGTTAAGGCTGAGTTTCCCAGCGGGGCCCACCTCGCTAATATTGAACTTCACCTTCAAAACCAGAGCCAAAGACAAGAAAGAGGTTTCGCAGTAAACTAGGTTTTGCGATTCACGACACTTTTTTGGTTAACTGATGGCCGCAAACGCAGCACAAACGAATACCGCCCAGCCGAATACCGCCCAGCCGAATACCACCCGGCTGCAAACCGCACAACCTGCTGCCGCGATGTCGACAGTTTGGATGCTGTGTTGGCGTGAGTGGACGCGTTTTTTTCGGCAACGCAACCGAGTCATTGGCGCTTTGGGGCAGCCGATCTTGTTTTGGTTGCTGTTTGGTACCGGCATGCATTCTGCCTTTCGCGGTGGCGATCAGAATTTCATGACTTACTACCTTCCAGGCACGATTGCTCTGATACTTTTGTTCACTGCAATTTTTGCAACGATCTCGATTATTGAAGACCGACGTGAAGGATTCTTACAAAACGTCCTAGTTGCACCTGTGCCTAGATGGACTATTGCGGCTGGAAAAATACTTGGCGGGGGCGCGATCGCTTGGGTGCAAGCCTGCATCTTTCTCGTTTTAGCCATTGCGATCGGGAGCGTTCCGCTAACCGCTGCACTGGGAGGCGTTTTGCTGTTGATGGCCGTATCAGCACTGACGCTAACTGCCTTAGGCGTCTTCTTTGCGTGGCCAATGGAATCAACTCAGGGATTTCATGCGATTATGAATCTTGTGTTGATGCCGCTTTGGTTGCTCAGCGGCGCGTTTTTCCCGATCCCATTGCCAAACGCGGACAGTCCTGTCGGGCAATGGGTCATGCACTGGATCATGCGAGCCAATCCGCTGAGCTATACCATTGCCGGGATGCGTAGAATGATGGGGGATGCAAGTGCAGCTTCTGAAACGATCTGGATTCCGGGACTGACCGAATGCTGGGTCGTCTCTTTAGTTTTTCTTTTGATCACTTTTTCAGCCGCGTGGTGGATTGTGCTGCGACCTGCGAAGAGTGACTTGGTGTAGTTTAAATCTATCGAAAGAAGTTAAAGCCTTTTCGATTAGCTGCAGTTTCAAAATGATCAAAATATATACTGTTCTCACTACATTGGTCGTCATTTTTGGTGCTGCTTACATTGCATCGCGCTTCAACAAAGTACCCATTCCCGAGGGGCAAGCTGGAGTGGCTTATGTTCAGACCGAGGATGGCAAAGTAGTCAAAGCCGATATCGTGCGTCCGCCTGAGCGAACCAAAGCGCCGAAGCTTGACAAGTCGCTCGCAAGAACTGCGGATGGAAAAGACGAAGCGTGGCTTACCAAGTTCACTCTGACAGAGCGTTCCGGTAAGCGAATGGGAAGCGAAGAGCTCAAGGGGCAACCTTATGTAGCCAGCTTTTTCTTTACAAGTTGCCCTTCGATCTGCCCCATGCAAAATGAAAAAGTCCGCCAGTTGCAAGAGAAGTTTAGGGGGCAGAAGGTCCGCTTTGTTAGCATCTCTTGCGACCCCGAGGTCGACCGACCTGAAGTGTTGTCTGCTTATGCGGATGCCGATCGCTTTAAAGCCGACGAAAATCAATGGTTGTTTTTCACTGGTGATCTGCCTTACATACGTCGAGTAGGTGAGGAGTACTTCCGGATCCCCGTTGATCGCTATTTTCACCCAGAAAAGTTTGCATTGATCGATGCTGAGGGTAACAACTTTGGTTACTACTCGTGGCGAGATGCCAACCAGTGGCAAGCACTCCAAGCCGACATTGAAAAATTGATCGCGGCTGGCGGTACGATTAAAGAAAAGCCGTAAAGGAGAAAAGCTGTAAAGGAGAACTGTCGTGGCTGGTTTCGTGAGAAACCGGTTACTGTGTTGTGGGTCGTTTGGTGACAAATCGGACTGGGCTGGGCGATTTGGCTGCCCAACCGGTTTCTTACGAAACCAGCTACGACAGTTTCGACAGTTTCGACAGTTTCGACGATAGTTTCGACGACAGTTTCTACCCTCGCAGTGAACCACTAATTCACGTAGAATTTGCCGAATTGAAGTTTGGGATTATTACATATAAGTGTTTCGCTTAGAGGTGCTCATAAATGTCCGTTGCTGGAATGGTTCGAGTTTTTTCGTTGTCGATTGCTGGCAGTGCTACTTTCTTCGCGGCGAGTGCTGGCCACTGTGAAGATTGGCCAACGTTTCGTGGAGCTCAACGGACAGCCGTTGCGCCAGATAAAAATCTGCTGACGTCATGGCCTGAAGGTGGCCCAAAGTTAATGTGGGAAACAGTTGGCGCAGGGCGCGGCTATTCGAGCATGGCCGTGGCAGGCGATAAAATCTATACGCTCGGCGATGGACTCTCCACGAAAGAAGGTGATGAAGACGAGTATCTTATCGCTTTCGATCGGGCCACAGGTAAGCAACTGTGGACAACTAAGACTGGACCTGCTTGGAAGGAAATGCAACCCGACTGGCACAACTCACGCAGCACACCGACGGTCGACGGTTCCATGGTTTACGTTGTTACGCCGAAAGGTGTTCTGGTTGCCTGCAAAACTGCAGACGGAAAAGAAGTTTGGCGCAAACATCTTGTTGATGATCTCGGTGGCAAGAAAGATGACCCTTGGGGTTACAGCGAGTCGGTTCTAGTCGATGGTGACAATCTTGTTTGCACACCTGGCGGTGAAAAGGCCACCATGGTTGCCCTCAACAAGAAGTCCGGCGAACTGATTTGGACAGCGGTTCGACCAGGAGACCGAGGAGCTGGTCACGCATCGATTGTGACCTCAGAAGTCGGTGGAAATCGTGTGTACGTTCAAACGACAGGCAGCGGAGCGATTGGTGTTTCAGCTAAAGATGGCAAAGTGCTTTGGTCGTATCCGATCGACAAAACGACGGCTGTGATCCCGACACCTATCGTTCGTGGTGACTTAGTATTCTTCTCAGTCGGTTACAAGCGTGGTGGTGCACTTTTGCAACAAGTGCCCAGCGCTGATGGTGTCACAGCGAAGGAAATCTACGGACTAAACACCAAGCTTGCAAACAAGCACGGTGGCGTCGTACTCATGGGCGATTACGTTTATGGTGACGCCGATGATAGCGGTGCCCCGTTTTGTGCTGAATTGATGACGGGCAACATCGTGTGGAATGGACGTGGACCGGGCAAGGGATCCACTGTGGTAATCGGTGGTGGCGACATGCTTTACATGCAATTTCAGGACGGCGAACTGGCTTTGGTGAAACCTGATCCAGCAAAGTACACGGTCGTCAGCCACTTTAAGATTCCGAGCAGCAGCAAGCGGCCAAGCTGGGCTCATCCGGTCATCGTCGACGGCAAGCTCTACGTCCGATCGCAAGATCAGATCATGTGCTACAACATCGCCAAATAGTGGCCAAGTGGCGTATGCTTCCAGCTGGTGTGGCGAAAAGTCTGTAGCGGAATGCGTCAAGCATTTCGTTCATGTGACTTTGCACTCGTAAATCCAACCTCCGAAAGCCTTGACGGCTTCCGCTACGGTATTCATCTACGACTTTT